>JBGQHV010000037.1:0-21764 GCA_041498155.1 Gemmatimonadota bacterium
ACGTCAGGATGTCTCTTCACGCTTGTGGCCGCCATGCACCTCTTCATCACATTCGAGCATTTGCGACTAGCACAGCCCGACCGCTGGTTTGTCCTCGCGCCCGTCATCATCTGTGTGGGCGCTACCAGCCTCGCCGCCTGGGCATTTCGCCTGCTGCGAACCTCCGGGGCTTGACGCGGTCGACCCGCAGCGCGCTCGGGAGGGAACGGATCGGTCTTGTCTGCTGCCGCCGCACCGCGCACCTTAGGCCCAATCCGTTAGCGGCGCAGGCGAGCCTCAGGCATAACCGAGGAAGGCCATATGGAGCCTGTCGTATTTCTCATCGCGCTCACAATACTCGTCGGGGTCCCCGCGGTCACGGTGCTCAAGATCGCTCGATTGCGTGCCGCCCGCGCCGCATCACCGTCGGCCGACGCAACGGGTCGGCTCGAGGCGTTGGAACGTGATGTCCAAAGCCTCCAACAAGAGCTGGCAGAAACACAGGAGCGGCTCGACTTCGCCGAACGCCTACTCACCAAGGCGCGGGAAGAGCGCCGGATTGGCCCCTGAGGACGACTCCAATAGGCGGACACCGCCTCTGTGTACCGAAAGGAGCAGTGCATGGAACTGGGCGCGTTCGGGCCGGCCAGCTTCGTCGCCGTGGACCCTGATGGAGACCCGATCCTCGTCGATCAACATGTGTGACCAGGGGTGCCGCCTCACCGGCGCGTGACGCCGCTCTCTCTTGACCAGCGCCAGAAAGCCCGCTGCACGCGGCATCACCCGCGCCGCCGCCCGCCGTTTCCTGCTTCGGCTCCCCAACATCGCCGAGGGGCGGTCCTACGGCATGCCATCCTTCCTCCTCCAGGGGCGCTTCTTCGCTCGTTTCCGCGATGAGGACACCGTCCTGGTGCTGCAGCTCGCGTCCATCACCGAGCGCGATGTTCTGATGGACCTGGATCCTCGCGCCTTCTTCTTCACCGAACACTACCGGAACTACCCCGCCGTGCTGATTCGTCTGGCCACGGTGCCACCGTCACACTTCGGGGCGGTGGTCCGGGAGGCGTGGGATCAGGTTTCTGATGTGCGCGCCAGTCGATCGAGGGCAGGGGGTGGCAAGGCCGACGCGCGGCACGCCGGCGCACGAGCCACCAAGCGGCGCATCCCCCGCGCCTAGCGCAGCGCCATTCCGGCGACCAGCCCGACGAGGAACGCGAGGATGGTGATGAGGACGATGAGCGTGCGTGGCGTGTTTGAGTCCTCCCGACCCGCGGCCACGCCAGGCTTGCCGAAGAACGTCACTGCCTCGAGCGCGCTCCGGAGGTCCATCGCCGTTGGGAACCGGTCCCCAGGGTCCTTTTTCAAGCATCGCATGATCGCGTCGGCAAAATCCTTCTGAATCGAGGGGTTGATGTCGCGCAGGGGCACCGGTGCTTCGTTGATGTGCTTCGCGAGAATGTCCGCGGCATTCGACCCTCTGAACGGGGGCCGCCCCGTGAGCATGCGATACCCGAGCACACCCAGCGAGTAGATGTCCGACCGGCGGTCGATCTCCGAAAGTCCGCGCGCCTGCTCCGGCGACATGTACTCGGGCGTCCCCGCGACCGGCCCGCCCGAAGACTCCTCCCCCTGCGTGGTGAGGGCCTTGGCGAGCCCGAAATCCATCAACAGCACTTTTTGGAGATCGCCCTCCAGAAACACGTTGGACGGTTTGATGTCGAGATGGACCATCTTGGCCCGGTGCGCCGCCCCCAAGGCGTCGGCCAGCTCGCAGAGGATGCGCCGGGACTCGTAGGGTGGCAGGCGCGCCCGCTCCATGCGCAGATCGAGGGTGGTCCCTTCCACGAACGGCATGATGTAGTAGATCAATCCTCCCCGCTCGCGAATGTCGTAGATGGGGACGATCCCGGGGTGTCGGAGCTTGGCCAACGCGATGCCTTCGTTCCGGAAACTCTCCACGAACACTTTCCGACCGATGAGATCGGGCCGGATCACCTTGAGGGCCACGATCCGGTCGAGCCGCCGGTCCCGGGCCCGGTACACTCGGGCGAAACCGCCCTGGCCGATGCCGGAGAGGAGGTCGTATTCAGAGCCGAGCACATGCCGCAGCTGACCTTTGTAGGTGGTCCCCGAGGGGAGCGTTGCCGAGTCGCGTGTCCCGTCGCGCGGGGTGGGGTCTTCACCCCCGGTCGGGTTGACGATGGTGGCGTCAGGGTCGACGTTGCTCGGCGTCGGCGCGCCACACCTGGAACAGAACAGGTCCTCGGGTCCCAGGGGCCGATTGCACTCGGCACAGTGCGGGGAGGGATCGGGCATGCCACGAAACTCGGGGCAATCGGTCCGTCGATCAAGTGCAGAGATCCGACGCCCGCCGTTGCGGCGGCCATGCCGGGCGGTAAACTTGAATGACGGCTGCACCTGCATCGTATCGCGCAAGTCCGTTAAGCGGCGGTCGCGCTTGATTGGGAAGGGCGCTCCTGTTAGCGGCCTTGCTCTTCTCCGCCGCCCACTGGAAGCATTTCCGCTGACCTCGGCACTGCGATGGTCGAACCCAATCGATCGCCTCCGACGTAGAGGACGCTGACACCAGCCCGTACACCAGAGGGAACATGCGCTCGACCCACAATCCCGGGAGAGTGGCCGGATTCTGGTATCTGCTCCTGATCGTCATCGGCCCACTGCGCCTCATCTACATTCCCAGCAAGCTGTTCGTGGAGGGGAACGCGGCCGCAACGGTCAGCAACATCGCCGCTCACGAGTGGCTGTTCCGCTTCGGTATCGTGAGCGACCTGATCTGCGGGGTGATCCTGATTTTCCTCGTGCTGGCCTTTTACCGGTTGTTCAAGGGAGTGGACCAGCACCTCGCGATGCAGGTGGTGATTTTCGGGGGCGTGATGCCGGCGCTCATCATGTTCGTCGGCGTCGTGAGCGACGCTGCCGCCCTCATGATCGTGCGCGGAGGTGATTTCCTCTCCGTGTTCGACACATCTCAGCGGGACGCGCTGGCCATGTTGTTCCTCAAGCTGCGGGATCACCAGAACACGGCTGCCGAGATCCTGTGGGGAGTATGGCTGCTGCCGCTCGCCGTGCTGGTGTACCGGTCGCGCTTCCTGCCGCGCTTTCTGGGCGTCTGGCTCGCCCTGGGCGGCCTCGCCTATGTGACCCTGAGCCTCACGGGTGAGCTGCTGCCGCAATACCAGGACAAGGTTTTTACCTACGCGCAGCCCGCCTTCCTCGGTGAGCTGGCGATCATGCTGTGGCTCGTGATCAAGGGTGCCAGGCCGCCCGCGGACCCTTTGCCCCGCGTAGATTCCAGCCATGACTGAGCGCACCGTACCGCCCGAGTACTTCTGCAGGGTGCTTCGTCTGACCACCCCTTCACGCGGATAGGCGTGTGCACCGACCTCCTGTCATTTCCGTGATGGTCGCGGTGACCAGCGCGCCGGACGCTGTCGCGTGGTACAAACGGGCGCTGGGAGCCGTCGAGCTGTGGAGCTTGGGCTCAGTGGCCGGCCTGGAAGTCGCCGGGGCTCCGTTCTTCGTCGGAGAGCCCGAGAACAACGGCTGGGAGAGCCCGGCCAAACTCGGCGTCACGTCCGCGCGCATCGAAGTGTTTTGCGACGACCCCGACGGCTTCATCGCGCGTGCGGTGGAGGCGGGGGCAAACGGCAGCCTGGACAAGATCAGGAATCACGCGATGCCGTGGGGGCCCCATCGCCAGGGCGGGTTTGTCGATCCCTTCGGGCACATTTGGCTCGTTGGCGATCGATCGCCGCTGAGTCCCCACCAGACGGAACCGGGTCGGTAACGCGTGCCGCGTCATCACGCACATCATCTCATCGGGAACCACATGAGAAGGTCCGCCACCGTTCCTCGCCTGGTGACGATGACCGCGCTGACCGTGCTTTCCGCCGGATGCCACCATGACGACATTGTCGACAACTTTCCGACGTTCGTTGTGTCGGGCACCGTTTCAACCGCTGCTGGAGCTCCGGTTGTCTCAGGCACTGTTCAGGCCACGATCAGGGCTGCTCCGCAGACATGCGGGGATAGCGGCGCGTTCATCACCGCGGCGACGACGACGAATAGCGCTGGTCAGTACGAAGTAGTGCTTTTTTCCCCGTTGAGCTCCTTCACCGGGTGCCTGCGCGTGCGGGCCGACACGACCCAGGTCGATACGCTGCTGGTCGCGGTGCCCCCTCACGCTCGCGTCCAAGTGAATGTCCGCCTCCCATAGCGCGGTCCGTGGCCAAGATTCGCATCATCGCCTGTTCGCCGGGCGAGGCTCCCCAAGAAGTTCGCCAAGCTTGGATTGGGCTCGAGCTGCCGTTGCCCTCCGGGCCATTGGGCCGCCGCCGGCGCTCACCGCCTCTTCCCGCACCAGCCACCGAGGAACGTCGTGTCGAAACTCCGCGTCCATACCTTTTCCATCTCGATCGACGGTTATGGGGCCGGGCCGAGTCAGGATCTTCAGAACCCGCTCGGCGTGGGCGGTCCGGCGTTGTTTGATTGGTTCTTCCACACGCGCACGTGGCAGCGCATGCACGGTGTGGACGATGGTGAAGCGGGCGTCGACGACGATCATGCCGCGCGCGGATTCGACGGGATCGGCGCCTGGATTCTCGGGCGGAACATGTTTGGGCCCGTGCGGGGGCCCTGGCCGGACGAGAGCTGGAAGGGCTGGTGGGGCGACGAGCCCCCGTATCACACACCCGTGTTCGTGCTGACGCATCACCCCCGGGCGCCGCTCCGGATGGCGGGCGGCACGGAGTTCCGGTTCATCACCGACGGTATTTACCCGGCGCTGCAGCAGGCGAAGGACGCGGCGGGTGGCCGCGACGTCCGCCTGGGCGGCGGCGTGTCCATGATTCGGCAGTATCTGCGCGCGGGGCTCGTCGACGAGCTGCACCTGGCGATTGCGCCCGTGTTGCTCGGCAGCGGGGAGCATCTACTGCACGGTATCGATACCCGTTCGTTGGGCTACGAATGCGTCGAGCACGTGGCTGGCAGCCGGGCGGCCGCGCATGTCGTGCTGCGTAAGGTCGCGTGATCGGCGTCCTGCGGATCCGTCTTGAATGCCGCCGCCGCCGCCGTCAGCTTAGGCGCAATCCCCCTGACCCAACACTCTTCGGAGAGCAAGATGAAGACGATCGTTAGCGCAACGCGCTCGGCGTGCGCCGTCGCACTGCTCGCTTTCGCCGCCGTCAGCCCACTCCACGCGCAGCTCGGAGTCGGGACGTGGCAGCGACAGGCGACGGACTCCATGCCGGGGATGACGATGCAGGTCGAGCCCTGTTGCAACGGCGGGTATCGATTGACCTACCATCTCGTCATGGCCGGAACCGAAACGATCCTCACGGTCGCCTCACCGTTCGACGGGAGTGATGTCCCGGTCCTGATGGATGGCAAGCCCAGCGGCGAGACCATGGCCATCACCCGCGTGGACCTCCATCACACGTCCACGATCGTGAGGATGAACGGGAGACCCTTCGGCGTTTCGAAGTCCACGCTCTCGGCGGACGGCCGGACGCTGACGGTCCTCAATGACTTTTCCTCGTCGGCAGGCGGCCAGGCGGTGGGGAAGTACACCGAAGTCTGGGTGCGGCAGTAGGAGCACTCCGCAACCCGCGCAGGCCGTGTCATTCGATCGGCAGCCCGTTCTGGTCGGAGAGCTCCTCGAGCTGCGTCCGTTGCGCGCGGACGATTTCGAGGCCTTGTTCCGGGTCGCGGCGGATCCGCTCATCTGGGAACAGCATCCAGACCGCGACCGCTATCGGGAGGCGACGTTCCGGGCCTTCTTTGCGGAAGCGCTCACGTCCGGTGGCGCCCTGGTCGCCCTCGATCGCGCCAACGGGCGCATCATCGGCTCATCACGCTACCACGGTTACGACGCGGAGCGCAGCGTCATCGAGATCGGCTGGTCCTTTCTGGCCCGCGCCTACTGGGGCGGTCGATATAACGGCGAAATGAAGCGGCTCATGTTGGAGCATGCGTTCCAATCGGTCGAGCGGGTGCGTTTCATCATCGGACCCGACAATCGCCGCTCACAACGGGCCGTGGAGAAGATCGGCGGCGTGCCCGCCGGCACGACGACCGATGCACGCGGGCGGGAGCGGGTGGTGTACGAGCTCACCCCGGCGCTCTATGCCGCGCGCCCCGAGGGTCCGTCGTGATGGGGTTGATCGAGCGCCTCGAAGCCACCCGCGACGAAACGCTGCTGCACTTCACCCTCGGCGCGGCCGACCTCGCACGGACCTACGCGCCGGGCAAGTGGCCCGTCCGATTCATCCTCCACCACCTCGCCGACAGCGAAACGGTGTTCTACGAGCGCATCCGCCGGGTCCTCAGTGAACCACGCCAGGTGCTGTGGGTGGTCGATCAGGATGCCTGGGCCAAGCGGCTGGACTACGCGCAGGTGCCGCTCGAGCTGTCGCGGCACGTGTACGAATCCGTGCGCAACGCGATCATTTACTATGCCGAGCTGCACTACGAACGGCATGGACACCTGGAGTTCGTGCACAGTGTGACCGGCGTGCGGACCTTACGCGACGAGCTCGACAAGGTCGCCGACCACAATGCGCACCACCTAAGCCAGATCCGGACGGCCCTCGCCGGCGGTCCTCCGCCGGCACGGGCCCCATGACCGCGCCCACGTTCGGGCAAATCGCCCGAGGGGTGGTGGCCGTCGCGGCCGTCGTCGCGCTGGTGGGGCAATGCCGCAAACCACGGTGGTGGCCCGGCCGGTTCTTTCTCTGGATCATGAATCGGAGCCATGCGCCGGTGACCACCTGGGGGCTGAGCCATGTGTCCCTCGGACGCCACGACACCGTCCTGGACGTCGGGTGCGGGGGCGGGAAGACGATCGATACCCTCGCGACCAGGATCAGCGAGGGGAAGGTCCATGGCATCGACTATTCTGCGGCGAGCGTCGCCGCGGCCAGACGCACGAATCGGCGCTGGATCCAGGCGGGCCGGGTCGACATCCGGCAGGCGTCGGTATCCGCGCTGCCGTTTCCCGACGGGACGTTCGATCTCGTCACCGCCGTGGAAACGCACTACTACTGGCCGTCCCCGGTAGCGGACCTGCAGGAGATCCGGCGCGTCCTGAAGCCGGGTGGGCGGTTCGTGATGATCGCCGAAACGCATCGCGGCGAGCGGTTCGACAAGGTCATCACGGTGGCGATGAAACTCCTCAAGGCCCGATACTGGACGGTCCAGGAGCATCACGACGTGCTCGTGGCCGCCGGCTACGCGGACGTCGTCATCGATGCGGACCCCACCAAGGGCTGGCTCTGCGGCATCGCGAGAAACCCGGGAGGGCCGGTGTCCGATGGCCACGCGAACTGACGTCCGGCGGATTGCCCTTTCGTTACCTGGGGCCGAAGAGGCGCCTAACCACTTCACCTTCTCGGTTCGCAACAAGGGGAAGCCGAAGGGCTTCGTGTGGGTGTGGATGGAGCGCGTCACGCCCAAGAAGGCTCGCGTGCCGCCACCGCCCGTGAGCTCCGACCGATCATCACGGAGGCGTGGCGTTGCCAGGCCCCGAAGGACCTGGCGGCGAAGGTCGGGACCTGAGCATACTGAAAGCATGACTGCGCCCCGATTCGTCGCCTCCGTCGGTGTCCTCTGCATCGGCGCCGCACTCGCCTGCGGCAAGAAGTCGGTCGCCCCGCTCTCCCAAATCGATGCGATCACGCGCGCCCAGGTTCAGCTAGACAGCCAGGATGCCACGTTCCCGATTGACGATTCGTCGCGGCTCACCACGGTAGCGAGCTTCCTCCGCGCACTGCCGCAGGACTGGGACGGACCCGTCCAACCGCCCTCCGGGACCGAGCTGACCGCGGTGCTCTGGCGGGCCGATACCATTCTCGGGGTCGTCTGGGTCGCGCCGCGGCTCGTCGCCGAGCAGGGAAGGGGGGCGCGAACGGTGTACACGAAGAAAGTCAGTCCCGAAGTGGAAGCACAACTTCGCGCGCTCCTGACCCCCTGATTGAGGATTATCGTCGACGCGCCATGCGGCTGCGCTCATTCGCCGTCGCGGTTCTGATACTCACCGGCGTCGCATCCGCCGTCGCGCTCGCGCACATGGATAACGTCCCGGCGTTCATCGTGATCGCCCCCGGATACCTGGTCCAGGCATGGCTGTTCGAGACCCACCGCGCGCTGGGTGGCTTCGGCTATCAGGCGACGATGGTCGGTGTATCGGCCCTCGTGTGGACGCTGCTCATCCTCAGCCTCGTGGCGGCCACTCGGCTCATGCGACACCTCCGGCGACGCTCCCGTGCCACCTGACGCGGAGCAGGACGCCCTGTGGTTCAAGCACCGGGCGTGGGTACCGGTCGCATGGTTCCTCTCATTCGCCAACATCGCCGGCGCCTGGTTCGCCGCCCGGCCGGGCGAGTCAGTGCACGCGACCGTCCACGCCGCCCTGGCGGTGCTGTTTGGGCTCGGGGCCCAACACCTTGCGTTGCGGAAGAGAGCGACCGCCGAGGCCGACATGCTGGAGCGGTTGCAGGATATCGAAGCCCGGTTGGCCGATGTCGACACGTTGACCGGCGTGGCAGGCCGACTCGCCGAGCTCGAGGAGCGCCTCGACTTCACGGAGCGAGTCCTGGCGGAAGTCCGCGGTCGCGTACAACTCCCCCCCAGGGAATGAACTGGTGCTAAGGAATATCCTCGCCCTCGGCATCCTCCTCGTCGCCGGCATTGGGTGCCACCATACCACGCCGCCGGCGTCACTCGCCGGCGATTGGACGCTCATGGAGCTGGATGCCCAACCGGCCCCGACGGGCGCCGGCGGACGCCGCGCCACACTCCACTTCGACACCAGTACCGCGCGCGTGGGCGGCTTCGCCGGGTGCAATAGCCTCATCGCGAGCTATACGTCGGCCGGCGATTCGCTGCGCTTCGGGATGGCAGCGCTCACCAAGATGGCCTGCACCGATGGCATGGACCTGGAAGGCAGAGTGATGGCCGCACTGACGGCGACCAATCGCTACGAGGTCACCGCCACGGAGTTGACGCTGGTTGGAGCGTCGGGAGCGCTGGCCCGCCTTGCTCGAGCCACTCCCTGAACCAAACGTGTCGAGGTCACCATGACAGCCTCTGCCGCATCCAGTACCGGCACACGACGGGCCACCGCTCAGGTGCGCGCGTACCTCGCGTCCTTGCCACCCGGTGCGCGGCGCGCCCTCCGGCGGCTCCGCACGATCATTCGGGCCGCGGCCCCCGGTGCCGTGGATGGGTTCAGCTACCGGATTCCCGCCGTCCGGCTCGGGGGGCGGACGCTCGTGTGGTACGCCGCCTTCACGCACCACTACAGCCTCTATCCCATTACCGGTGCCATCAAGCGGACGCACGCACGCGCCCTGCAGGGATATGCAACGTCGAAAGGGACCGTCCGCTTCCCGCTCACCAAGCCCCCACCGGTGGCACTCGTGAGGCGACTCGTGAAAGCACGTATCGCGGAATTGCGCAAATCAACACGGAAGGAACGTGCATCGTGAACTATGCCCGTCTGGCCCTGGCCGGCCTCGCCGCCACTGCGGTGTACTTCGTGCTGGGAGGGCTGCTGTTCGCCGCCTCGCCCCTCAAGAACGAGTTCCGCAAGTATCCCGCGGTGTATCGGACGCAGGAGGACATGAAGGGCGTCTGGCCGCTTGGCATTGTCGGGATGCTGCTGTCGATGTTCGTGCTGGCAATCCTGTACGCGCTCGCCTACCGGGGTGGAAGCGCCGTCGCGGAAGGCGCGCGGTTCGGCGTTCTGATCGGCGCGTTCGCCGTGGGCTCGTTCGTGCTCCACAACCACGTGAACCTCAACATCGGCCTGAAACTGACGCTCGGGCAGGCGACCGCGTACTTCTTCCAGTGGATCGTCGTCGGGATCGTCATCGACCTCGTGTACCGCTGAAACCGCCGGCGGAGATTGACACCGAGCGGCATCCCGGTGTCTCTTGATGGCGTCAGCCGTCCACCACAAGGAGACCAGCATGAAGAAGAGTCTCGGCATGCTCCTGCTCGGCGGCTGGCTGATCCTGACCGGGCTCATCAGTCTGGCCCACCTCAGCTTCAGCGGCCTGTCGCTCATCATGGCCGTGCTCGCTCTCGGAGCTGGGGTCCTGCTCATCGTGGGCAAGTGAGAACGGGGAAGTGATGGCGCATCCGTGGAAGGTGGCCGCGATCCACGAGCCATGTCACCATGACCAACGACGAAGCGCTCCTGGCTGTCCGGCAACACTTTGAGAGCCTGTTCCCGAAAACCTGCGCCAGCTGTCACCGGCAGTTCGCCACGCTGCGGGAGTACATTGTGGTCACCACGCGCGTCGGGCCTGCCAAATCCTACGATGCCGAATTGGGCGATTGGCGACCCACGGAGCCGATCGGGTCGCTGGCGTTGGCCAACTGTCCCTGCGGCTCCACGCTGGCGTTGAGCACGGAAGGCATGGCGCACGAACAGCGGATGATGTTGTTGACGTGGGTGAAGCGTGAAACTCAGCGGCGCGGCATCAGCTCCTCGGATCTGCTGGAGGGGCTGCGCGACGACATTCGCAAGCAAGTCTTGAACGAACCTCAGGCGTAGACCCTCCTCCTGCTCCCGGAGACCATGGCTCCCGATCGCAAAACCCTGATCCGGCAGTACAAGGACACGCCCCGGCCCATGGGGGTCGGCGCGGTGCGCAACTCGGCGAACGGGAGGACGCTCGTCGTGGCCGGCCGTGACCTTCCGGCCCTGCTGAACCGGCAGCACGCGCAGCTGCGCCTCAACGTCCACGCCAATCGCGCCCTGCAGGCCGACTGGAACGCCCTGGGCCCCGACGCGTTCGAGTTCGTCGTGCTCGACACCCTGGCCCCACCGGATACCCCGGACTACGACCCGACGGAGGACCTGCGTACCCTGGAGGACCTCTGGATCGAGAAGCTCAGCCCGTTTGAGCCGGCCGGCTACCATCGCCGCGGGCCATGAGTGACCGGCCTGCCACGCGCTCATCCATGTCGACCACAACCGAGGAGACCCGCATGTTGCTCATTCGCGAAGTGATGTACTGCAAGCCGGGAAAGGTGCGCCCGCTGGTGGAGAAGTTCCTGGCCATGGCCAAACTCAGCGCCAAGCTCGGGATGCCACAGATGCGGGTGATGACCGACTTCTGCGCGGAGCGGTATTGGACGCTCGTGGCCGAGATGGAGGTGACGAGCATGGACGAGTTCGAGCGCATGATGCAAGGCGGCGGACAGAACAAGGAAGATATGAAGGAGCTCGAGCGGATCATGGGAGACTATCACGAGCTGGTGGAGTACGGCCGGCGCGAGATCTACAAGATCGAAGGCTGACGAACCGTCATGATCCCGGCTCTGGACGCGCTGGCTCGGTTGCGCGAAGGCAACCGCCGCTTTGTCGAGAACATGGATGACACCATCCCCACCGTCAGCCCCACCCGCCGTCTGGCGCTCGCGCAGGTCCAGCAGCCGTTCGCCATCATTCTCGGCTGCTCCGACTCTCGGGTTCCCGCCGAGCTCGTCCTGGGACAGGGGTTTGGCGATTTGTTCGTCATCCGCGTCGCCGGCAACATCGTGGCGCCATCGCAGGTCGGCAGCGTCGAATTCGCCGCCGAACGGTTCAACACGCGCCTGGTCGTCGTGCTGGGGCACACGGGATGCGGCGCGATCGTGGCCACGGTCGAGCAGCTCCGGCGTCCCACTCCCGATCAGTCGCCCGGTCTGCGATCCATCGTCGGCCGCATCCGCCCGGCCGTGGAGCCGCTGATGGATACTCCCCTGGGCCATCAGCCGGAGGCGCTGGTGGCGTGCGCCGTGCGAGCGAATATCCGGGCCGCCGCTGACCACCTGCGGCATGGGTCCGCTGTGCTCGAGCGTCTCGTGCAGCGAGATGGGCTGATGATCGTCGGTGCAGAGTACTGCCTGGAATCGGGTGTGGTGGATTTCTTCGATGGGGCCCCCGAGGCCGGCGCCCTGGCCCATCGCCCAGCGCCCCAGTAGCTTGCCCGAAGTTCTCCCGCTCCCAGGTGTCACCGTGCGCAACCCGTTGCTCGTCCCACTGGTCCTCCTGTCCGTTCTGTGCTGCGACCAATCTGCTCTCTCCCCGGTCGGGAACCTCGACGGCGCGTGGCAATGGCAATTCAACGCCAACCCAAGCGGATCGAACATCAGCTTCTCCTTGGCAACCACCGGGCCCATGGTCGCGGGTACAGGAAGGGTCTGCGGGATCGGACCGGCATGCTCGCCGGGTCTGGTGACGATCACCGGGCAATGCGACGGCATGAGCTTCGAGATCACCATTCAGGGAGACAGTGACTTCGCAGCCACATACGCGGGTCGTCTGATGAATCGGAACACGCTGAGCGGCACCTGGATCGAAGGCACCGATTCCAACACGGTCGTCTTCTACCGGAAGTAGCGCCAAGCGGCGCGTTACGCTCCGCCAGCTCCTCTCGGGCGGGGACCGGCGCTCCATCGGCCGCGTGCCCCAGGTCCTTCGCATCCTCCGCCGGAACCCGAAGCTGACCACCCAGCTCGTGCGCGCCCTGCACGACGGCGATGCGATCGTCCGGATGCGCGCCGCTGACGCCCTGGAGAAGGCCACCGTCGCCCACCCGGAGCTGCTCCGCCCGCACCAGCGGGTGCTGGTGTCGCTGGCGCGTCGCGCCACACAGCAGGAGCTTCGCTGGCACCTCGCGCAGATCATCCCTCGATTGCCGCTCACGGCGCGCCAGCGCCGCAGGGCAGCAGCGGCCTTCCAGACCTACTTGGAGGATCGCAGCGCGATCGTCCGCACCTTCGCGATGCAGGCCCTGGCGGACCTTGCCTCGGTCGACACGGCCTTGCGCCCCCGAATTGCCGCTCAGCTCCGGCGCCTGAGCTCGACCGGCACACCGGCCATGCGGGCGCGGGGACGCCGGCTGTTGGCGACTCTACCATGGGGACCGGCATGATGCCTAGCTATGACTTGATTTATGATAAAGTGACACATATTTACGATAAATCGCGGTTCAGCTACATTAAATACGCCCGCTGGTAACGAATCCACCATTGTCGCGAGGAGCTGGGAATGACCGCCGCATTACGTGACTTTCTGGAAATCCCCTACGACGAGCTCGAAGAAAGAAACCTCGCGGCGAAGAAACAGCGGCTGGACCGCGTCTCCCCACAACAGATCCAGGAAGAACGTCTCAAGTACCTCACGGATGAGAAACGCATCAAGGCCGTCACGGTCTGTTTCACGGACCTCGAGGGCCGGTTCCACATGCTGGATTACGACAAGAAATTCCTGCTCGGCTCGGTGGACAACCTGACCTTCGACGGCTCCTCCATCCGTGGTTTCTCCCGCCAGCAGGAATCCGATCTGCGCCTGCGGGTGGACTGGCCCGCCTTTTACTGGCTGCCCTCGGACGTATTCGGCACCGGCAAGGTACTGGTGTTCGGCGACGTGCTGGAGCGCGACGGCACGCCCTACTCGGCCGACATGCGCGGGCTGCTGAAGCAGTACGCCGACAAGTTGTTCGCCAAGGACGCCACCGTGTGTTTCGCCGCCAATGAGATCGAAGGCTTCCTGTTCAATGGTCGCGACGCCGAGCGCCGCTACCATGAGGCCGGAAAGTTCGATTTCATTTCGACCGGAGGCTACTACCACTCGCTCCCGGGTGACGCGCTGCGGCTGTTCATCGACACAGCGGCCGAGGTGCAGCGGGCCATGGGGTTCGCCAACGAGAAGGACCATCCCGAAGTCGCGCCGTCGCAGTTCGAGATGAACTACAGCTATGCCGAGATGTGTGTCGCCGCAGACCAGGTGCAGCTGTACAAACTGCTGTCGCGTCAGGTGGCGGCGCGGATGGATATGACTGCCTGCTTCCTCCCCAAGCCCGTCACCGGCGTCAACGGTAACGGCATGCATACCAACGTGTCGGTGGCCCGTAAAGGGAAGAACCTGTTCTGGGACGAGAAGGGCCAGGACCAGCTCTCCAAGGCGGGGTGGGAGTTCATTCAGCGCATTCTTTCCAATGGCGCCGAGATCTGCCTGCTGATGAATTCGAGCGTCAACGCCTACCGCCGCCTCGACCCGCACTTCGAGGCGCCGAACCAGATCAAGGCATCCCCGATCGACCGCGGCTCGATGATCCGGATTCCGCTGGGCAACGAGCGGTCCAAGCGGGTCGAAGTCCGCTCGATCGCGCCCGATGCCAGCCCCTATCTCGCGATCTATACGATCTTCCGCACGGGGCTCGAGGGGCCGATGGAGGAGGGCGACGAGAACAAACGAAGCCGCACGCGGTTCCTCTCCGACAACATCTATGACGCCATCCGCCTCTACAAGGCGAGCCCCTTTCTGAAGGAGATGCTCGGCGAGGAAGTGCACAGCAAGTTCGCCGACTTGAAGCAGCTCCAGGCGGACCGGTGCCCCAAGGCGCTCGGCGCGGAGGTGAAGGCCGCGGAGATCCAGTTCCACCATGAGGTCACGAACCAGTATCTCTGGTCCAAGTTCTAGCCTCATGCGCGGGCCGGCGGTTTCCGAACGCCGGCCCGCGAGGGCGTCGCGCTTGCTTGTCCGCGGGGTCCGCTCCGACGCAGTTTATGAGGCCGTGACCCTTTCCGCACTGTTGCTGCTGATGCAATCGGCCGTCGCCGCACCGGCCATCCACCACGTTCCCCGCCTGGTGGATTCATCGTTCGCCACGCGTGGCACCTTGTGTCGCACAGCCATCGCAACCACTGCCGGCCTCCGGCCCAACGATGACCGGCGCACGGTCGCCGAGCTCGTGGGACGTGTCGCGTCGATCGACGTCCACCAGTTCGGCACCGAGTTCGCCGGCTTCCCGGCCGTCCAACGCTACCTGGCGACGCTGCTCGGCCAGCGGCCCCATGTTTCCTATCCGACGATCCCGTGGGCCGAAGGGACTCCGCTGGCGGGATGGGGGATGCTCGGCACGGTGCATTTTGCGGCGGGACCCGATGCGCGCTTGGAGGCCGCCGGACCGCATGTGTGCCTGCTGGACAGCACCGGACACGCCACCTGGTGGCGCGTCGCGCCGGTGGACGTATGGGCCGCGCCATGAATCCCTGGGAGGAACAGGTATGAAGCCGGACGTGATGACCGCCGGGGTGGGATCGCGGACAATACGGGCGCGTTTCGAGGGTTCCCGTTCACCGGGAAGATCCGGTACAGGCGCGTGTTCGTGCGCCGCGACGGCCGGTGGCAGGCGGTGACGATGCAGCAGACCTCGCTCCCGTGAGGGGCGCAAGTCACCTCTGGCTCGCGCTGCGGAGCGTCGCCTGGACGGTCCTGCTACCAGGTTTCGTCGCTGGATACGTCCCGTGGCGCTTCTTCGGCCTCGCGCAGGTGCACGTCATCTTCCGGGACCCGCTCCAGTTACTGGGCCTTGTGGGCATCGCGGGCGGCGCGGCGCTCCTCGGAACGTGCGTCTGGGAATTCGCGCGCAGCGGTCGCGGTACCCTGTCCCCGGCCGATCCACCACGGGCGCTGGTGATTCGCGGACTGTATCGCTACGTGCGCAATCCGATGTACGTGAGCGTGAGTCTGATCGTGCTGGGTGAGGTGCTGTTGACGCGGTCTCGTCCGCTGCTGGCCTACTGGGCGGTCTGGTTCGCCGTCGTGAACATCTTCGTGATCGCGTACGAGGAGCCCTGGCTCCGCCGGCGCTTCGGCGACGCGTATACGCAGTACACGCGCCAGGTGGGGCGTTGGCTTCCGCGGCGGCGCTCATGAGCCGTGTGTTTCTCGCGGTCCGCGCCCTGGCATACTCCACCGGCTTCGTGGGCGTCTGGGTCTGGCTCGCCTTGCAGGTCGAGCGACGCGCCGGCGGGGCGCTGCCCGCGCTCCCGGCGGCCGGTCGCATCCCCGGCGTGGTGCTCATCGGGCTGGGCGGCACGGTGGTGCTCACGTGTGTGGCGATGTTCGTCGTGGCAGGGCGGGGGACGCCCGCCCCCTTCGACCCACCCCGCGCACTCGTGCCCCGGGGCCCGTATCGCTGGGTCCGCAATCCGATGTACCTGGGCGCCCTGCTGGTGCTGGTGGGCTTCGGACTGTGGCGCACTTCGCTCGCCATGATCCTGCTCGCCGTTCCGGCCGCGCTCTGCGCCCACTTGCTCGTGGTGTTGTACGAGGAGCCGAGCTTGCAGCGGCGCTTCGGATCCCAATACCTCGACTATCAGAGGCGAGTACAGCGCTGGTCCATCACCCTCGGTCGGCGGCCTGCTGCAGGCCCTTGATGTCGATCTTGTTCATCTGCAGCATCGCCTGCATGACGCGCTGGGTTTTCACCGCGTCCTTGTCCCCCAGCAGCGTGCCGAGGAGTGAAGGAATGATCTGCCACGACAGCCCGTACTTGTCCTTGAGCCAGCCGCAGCGCTGTTGTTCTCCGCCCGCCGACAGCTTGTCCCACAGCTCGTCCACTTCCTGCTGCGTTTCGCAATTCACGAAGAACGAGATCGCCGGCGTGAAGCTGTACATCGGGCCGCCGTTCAGCGCGAAGAACTCCTGCCCCTCGAGCTGAAACGTCGCCGACATGACCGTTCCCTTGGGGGCCGGTCCGCCCTCTCCATAGCGCGTCACCCGTCCAACTTTGGCATGCTTGAACACCGACACGTAAAAATTCATGGCCTCTTCGGCCTTGCCGTCGAACCACAGGAATGGCGTGATCTTCTGCATTGTCCTCTCCTCGCTAGGTGCGCGGTGCCAGAGTCTCCAACATTTCGGCGAGCTTATCGAACCCCGCGCCGACGCCCTCGGCCATGGGAGTCTTCAGCACCGCGTCGCGCGCCGCCTGCGACTCGTAGCGCACCGTGAGGGTGAGCGTGGTGCGACCGCCCTGCTCGACGAGGCTGAGCGTCGACTCGGCTTCCCCAGGGTACCACGACTCGTCGAACCGCTCCGTGGCGACGATGCGCTCGGGTCGCACCACTTCACGAAACACGCCGCGCATCCCCATGTCGGGCCGGTTCGGGCCGCGCCAGACGTAACGGTAGGCGCCGCCCACCCGCAGATCGATCTCACAGACGGCCAGCGACCAGCCCCGCTGCACGCCGAGCCAGCGCTTCAGCAGCTCGGGTTTGGTATAGGCATCGAAGACCAGCTGGCGCGGTGCATCGAAGACGCGCGACATCGCGATCGCGCGGTCCGAGGGGGTGGTGACGTTCAACGATCCGGCGGGACTCATCGGGATTTCTCCTGGCGCTTGGTTGGTCCACGTTTCTTCGTGACAGCCTTCAGCTCGTCGAGCAGCGCGTCCAGCCGCTGGTAGTTGCCCTCCCAGAACCGGCGATAGCGCTCCAGCCATTCGGTGGCTTCCGCCAGCGGCCGCGGCTCGAGACGGCGCGGCCGGCGTTGCGCCTCGCGACCGCGGGAAATCAGGCCGGCGCGCTCCAACACCTTGAGGTGCTTCGAGATCGCGGGCTGGCTCATGTCAAATGGATTCGCCAGCTCGGTCACCGACGCCGCACCGGAGGCGAGCCGGGTGAGAATCGCCCGGCGGGTGGGGTCGGCGAGCGCGGCGAAGGTCACGTTGAGACGCTCCTGAGCCAGTTGTCCATAACCACGCGGTTGCATAACCATAGCGTTATGTTACAGGCCACACGGACCGGCGTCAAGCCCTGGCTCCACAGGACGCCAGGGACAACCCGGTCGGTGGGCTGCAGATCTGAAGAGCTAGCGCGGCGGACTGGAGTCGAGCAACGCGGCGATGTCGGGGTGCCCCCGTTCGCGGGCCACGTCGAGTGGACGCTGTCCCATTTCGTTCTGCAGCGTCCGATCCGCGCCGAGCGCCAGCAGCACGCGGGCCGCCTCGAGGGAGCCGTTCTCGGCCGCATGGTGCAGGGGGGTGAAGCCGGTCCAGTTGGTCAGGTTGATGTGCGCGCCGTGCGCCACCAGAAAACGAATTGCTTCCGGGCGATCGTACCAGGCGGCCCAGTTCAGCGCCCGCCGGCCGTTGGGGTTGCGGCGCGTGTCGAGCGAATCGATGGCCGCGCCGCGCTGCAGCGACGCCGCCAGTGCCGCGGTGTCCCCCTGGATGGCCGCATCCCACAGCTGTTCCTGCGCTCCCGCGGTCTGGGCCGCGGCCGGTGACGACCCGACCAGCAGCGCGAACCCGATCACCATCAGGCGAACCTGGCGCACGACGCCTCCGGCGTGTGGGATACGGGTTGGACACCCGGTCGGGCGTAAGGGTTGTCGTCCGCCGAATCAGAACTACGGGCGGAGCGGCGGCGGCCCTCCGGGCCGCACCCGCGCGCCCTCGCGCAGCTTTCCCCGGGCATCGAACGGGTACTCGCCCACGAACACGCGAGCTCGCATCCTGTAGCGCCGCGGGGTGACCTCACCGGTCCGCGCGATGACGAGTCGATAGTCGCCGATCGAGCGATCGCGGTACAGCTCCTTCTCCGGCTGAAAGCTGACGACCACGCCCCGCTTGAGCGGGGTCACGGTGGCCGGCACCAGGGTGCCGTCCCGGGCGAACACGGCGAAATCCCAGCGGGTGGGGTCCAGGTCCTCGAACACCAGGTGAAAGACCGGCGGACAGAGTCCGCCAGTGTCACAACCGGGGCACGGATACTTGAGGAGACAGTTCCGGGGCAGGGGATCCGCGAACCGACACAGCGCGAACGCCCGGCAGTCGAGGTCGATGTGCTCCGGGAGCATCTCGGGTTCGCGACACCCATGCACTCGTACGCCACACACGTCGACGATCGTGGGTGGGTTCGTCCATGTGATCCTCCAGACGCCGCGCCCCTGGGTTCCCACGAAGATGTTCAGCACGGGAGCGAACAGCGTTGAGCCATCGTGGGTGATGTAGGCGTACCGTGGGCGGGGCAGGTGTGGAATGCCGCTCGTCTGCGGCGCGATGGGGTCGGTGAGCAACTCCCACGTCGTGCCCCCGTCCCTACTCAAGAAGACACCCGATTCGGCGCCGCCCGCGACGATCGTGGCGCTGTTGAACGGATCGAACGCCACCAGGGTAGGCATCTGGTATCCGGAGAAATTCGTGAACGCGGACGGTCCGCGAACATTCCGCAACCGAAACACGCCATTGCCGCTCATCCTGGCGTCGAGTGCCGGCAGGGGGTTCCAGGTGACCCCGCCGTCGTCGGTCATCACCATCGCCGGGTCCAGATTGGTCCGGAGATAACTGGCGATGATGTGATCGGGGTCATGCGGATCGACCGCCGCGACGCCGAATCCCCCACTCCCCAGCGGAGTGGCGACCGGGCTCCACGTCCCTCCGGCGGCGGTGCCCGAGAACCGCCACAGCGAATTCTGATCGTCGCTCGTTCCGCCGCCGCACAACACCAAGAAGCTCTCGGTCCCCGCGGCCTCCGCGGACATCAGGGAGTGGCAGCCGGACGGAGCGCTGCCCGCCCCGACCTGATTCCAGACGACCGGGGACGCCGTGATATCGGGCGTAACGAATACACCGCTCGTGGTCAGCGCGCCGTACGATTCTCCGCCGAGGAAGACGAGGCCATCCGGCTGATCGGAATAGGGCAAGCTCCCCGGGGGATAGGTGCCCACTGCGGCCCCGCCGATCAGTCCGGGTGATCGCACGAACATCCGGGTCAACGGCGCCTGATTCACGTAGCAACAAATGGTCAACAGCGACCGGGTCGCCGAGCCGATGACGTCGAACACGTCACCGAAGTCCTGGTTCGCCCACATCGGCGTGGGCTGATCGCCATCACGGGTGGCATACGAGCCGTTGTCCTGCGCTCCGAAGTACAGGTCTTCTGCGCCGGCCCCGGCCTGATTCACCCCGGCCATCGTCATCAGCCACAGCGCGTGCGGCGTTCGGTCAGGTTGTTCCCACGTGGGTGTGTGGCAGGCCGGGCTGGTGGTGGTGGTATTGCGGTAGACGCCACCATCGGAGGAAAAGAGCACCGGGCAGGCGTCGGTCGCGACACCGGGCGCGAACACCACGGCGCCGGCATCCGCGTGCGCGCCGGCGGAAACCGACGTCCACGCGTTGGCCGGGCACCGGCGCCCGCTCGCTCCGGCGGCCGGCGTCGTGCAGGTCGCGCGGGTGAGCCACACGTCACCGAACCACAGGTCCCAATCCGACCCGGCGCGCTTGTTGGTGACCACGAACGGCACCCGGCCCTGTGCGTTCGGGTTCGTCAACGTGTACGGCCAGGTGCTGCCGCCGTCGTCGGACTCGTAGATAGTCGTCCCGGCCACCATCAAGAGGACATCCGCTTCGTCGGGCGACACGGCGATCGAGCAACGGCCGCTCGCCGGCGAGGTGGTGGTCGGGGTGAACGTGACACCGCCGTCGGTCGAGCGACGATGCCCATCATCTCCGCACAGATCGATCATCCCACCGTCGTGGACCACCACGTCCCAGATGTCGTCGGCACCGTCGGTGGGCGTCGGGTCCACAAAGGACCACGTGACACCGGCGTCCGTGCTGATCGCCAGGCCGCAGTTCGTGCCCACAAACACATGGTCACTGTTCGCCGGATCAATGGCGATGCCGAAGGCGGAGGGGTTGTCGCGGCGCGCCGCGTCGACGCAGAAGCCGGCGGGGGGAGCGGCGCTGGCGGGGTGGGTCCACGTCGTGCCGCCGTCGGTACTGACGTTGATCCCGGCGATACTGCTGGTGCGGCCGTCGTAGAAGGACGTGGCGTACACCCGGTTCGCATGCGTGGGATCCACCGCCACGTCCCACGTCACCATCGGCACGTGCCCGGCAAGATGGATCCACGTGCGGCCGCGATCGGTCGACTGGTACAGACCCCCCCATTCAGAGGCCGCGAAGAGATCGGTGCCGTTCGGCGCGCGCGCGAGACCGTTGATGCGCCCGCTCGAGGCGCCGCTGGGATTGGTCGCGTCGAGCGTCGATTGGCTCGGGTTCAGGTCGGTGTGGGTGACCACCGCCTGGCCGGCGAGGGACGAAACGGCGAGCACCCCTCCGGCTACGCACCCTCCGAGCCAGCCCCACCGGACGGTCGCCATCGCTACCGTTCGTCCGCCGCGTCGGAGGGGCAGGTGGGCGCCTGACTGCGAACCGTTTCGCCGGCAACCCAACGGCCGCCGCCGTCGGCCCGGAGACGCCAGAAGTAGTTCACACCCGGTTCGAGCGATTCGATCTGCAGCACGCCCGAGGGACCCCTGGAACGCCCCCGGACCGCGTCGACCGCGAAGGGGCGCGGGCGCGCATCGTCCCGGCGCAATGCCGGCGTCAGCACGATCGTCGTATCGCGGCCGTCAGCGGCGACCGTGCCGAAGAGCCCCCGCTCGAAGCCATCCTTGAAGACCGTGAAATCCAGGGCCGGGGAAACCAGGCTGTCCCGCCGCAGGCTCCACGAGATGCGCGCGACGCCGACCCGGGCACGGGTCCGACTGCAGAATGTTTCGATCGTTGGCGCGCCGACCGCCGCCGTGTCCGTGACCACGGTCGACACCTGGGCCAACGCTCGTGTTCCGCCGAGCACCAAAGCGAAGACCGGAATGATTCGGGCGAGCATCACGCACTCCTTCGCGGATGGCCAAACATACCCTGCGGACGCACCTTCACCAGAACTCTCCAAGGGAGGGCGTCTCGTGAAACGCCGCGCCAAGCTCGTGGTGGCGCTCCTCTGCCTGCTGGCCCTGGCCTGGACCGGCGTCAGCGGCGGCCTGCGCCAGCTCGACCAAACCACCTGGGTTCGCATCGGGGCTCGAGACCTCTCTTGATTGCGGCCGCTCCACGCCGCAGTTTACGCGCCACCTCGCCATGACCCTCCAGTCTACCGCCCGACTGACGTTCGCGATCGGCGCGTTGCCCCTG
>JBGQHV010000038.1:0-21720 GCA_041498155.1 Gemmatimonadota bacterium
CTCCACGCGCCGGCCCAGCACATAGAAAACCGTTCCCGCGGCGATCCCGCCGCCGAGAACGGACAGGACGATCTCGATCCACGTGGACATCGATCTATCTCCGGCAACGCCACAGCCCCTGCGGGCCGGGCGACAGTCACCTTCCCTCTACCGCCTTACGCCGTCCGGGCGGCAGCATCTTCGCGAAATCGTCGGCGAGGGCCGCCAAGCGACTGGCCACCTCACGCTCCCCCTTCTTCGCCTGAAACAACTCATTGGTGATGTCGAGCGCCGCCAGGATCGCGGCCTTGTGCGTCTCCACGAACCCGCCCTGGGCCAGCACCTTCCGCAACGCCTGATCGACGTAGCCCGCCACCTCGCGGGTGTACTCGGGCGGGAGGTCGGAACGAACCGTGTACTCCTCGCCGCCGATCATCACCTTGACCGCGTGCTTCTTGGTGCTCATCGGGCGGCTCCACCGCCCGCCGCCCCGCCCGACCCCGCGCTTTCGCGCGCCTGTTCCTCGAGAAACGCCAACCGGGCCAGCAGCTCCTGCACCCGGTTGCGGGCCGCGTCCACCCGCGTGCGCAGCTGCCGGTTCTCCGCCTCGAGCTCCGGGTTGCGGCCGGCTGCCGCTCCCCGCGCGGTCCCACCCTTGCCGTCCGCCTCTGCCTTCAACGCACGCGCCCGCCACGTCGCCAGCTCCTCGGCGACCTCGCGCAGCACCGTTTCGAGCTGCTCCAGCGCCAGAACGTCAGCTCGTTCTGCGTCGTACACCCAGTTCGCCCTCCAGGAGGGCCAGCGCCCGCCGAATGACCTCGTCCACTTCGCTGTCGCGCAGCGTCCGGGTCGGATCGCGGAACACGCAGCGCCACGTGACACCGCGTGTTCCCGCCGGGACCGCCGGTCCCCGATATTCATCCAGGACCACCAGCCGTTCGAGCAGCGAGTCGCCCGCGCGGCGCAGCACCCCTTCCACCTGCTCGGCCCTGACGCCCCCCGGCACCACCAGCGACAGATCCTGCACCGTCGGCGGCTGGGCGGGCAGCGGCACGAAGCGGGTCGGCCGGTCCGCGGCGACATCGATCTCGACCTCGAACCCGAGCACCGGACTCGCCCACTTGGGGGCATCGGCCGGCAACCGTGCGGCGCGGCCTATCGTCTGGCCGTCACCACCCGACACCGCCTGCCACAGATCCGTCCCGCTCCCCGGTATCACCCGGGCCCCGGGGGCGGCGGCCGAAACCGCTAACTCAAAGTGCTGCTTGAGGTCCCATATGTCCATATCAGGCACTTTCGCACCTTCCGACCAGTGCGGCGGATGGCGGGCCCCGGTCAGAACGGCGGCCAGGGCCAGGCGCTCCTCGGGGGCCCCGCCCGACCGGGCACGGAACACCGTCCCTACCTCGAAAAGACGGATATCGCGCTCCCGCACGGACCAGTTGTGCTCGACACGACGGACGAGCCCCGTCAAGAGCTGGGTACGCAGGTATCCTTCGGCGGCCGACAACGGGTTCTGCAACGGGACGGCGGCACTCCCACCCTCCGCAGGGACGAGCGGCGATGTGCGCGCCTCGAACAACCCCGCGCGCACCAGCTGCCGGCGCAGACGACCCAGTACCTGCTCGGACGGCGCGTCCGGCACGGTGCCGGAGCGGTAGGGGCGCAGCTCGTCGGGGAACGAATCGTACCCCCACAGACGGGCGATCTCCTCGAGCAAATCGACCTCGCGCGTGACGTCCGGCCGCCACCCCGGCACCTGGACGGCGAGGCGGTCGTCCTTCGGAGCCACAACGAAACCGACGCTGGACAGCAGCCGCTCGATCTCGGCGCGGGGCAACGCGACCCCCAGCACCCGCTCCACACGCTCCGGACGCAAGAAGATGCTGCGGGGCTGTTGCGGCTCCGGCCACAGATCGAGCGGCGCTTCGCGCACCGTCCCGCCGGCGACGGCCACGATCAGCTCGATGGCGCGCCGCAACGCATCCGGCATCCCCAGCACGTCGATCCCCCGCTCGAAGCGGTAGCTCGATTCACTCGAGAGTCCCAGGGCGCGGCGCGTCCGGCGGATGCGCGTCGCCTGGAAGCAGGCGCACTCCAGTACGAGGTCGGTGGTGGCGTCGGTGACTTCCGATTCCGCGCTCCCCATGACGCCCGCCACGATGGTCGGGCGCGCGGCGTCGCAAATCGCCGTCATGTCGGCGGTGAGCGTACGCTCGACACCATCGAGCGTGACCATCTTTTCGTTCTGCTGCGCCCGGCGCACGACGATGGCCGGGCCCCGCAGCCGGGCGAGGTCGAACGCATGGAGCGGCTGGTTCAGCTCGAACAGGATGTAGTTGGTCGCATCCACGATGTTGTTGATGGCGCGTTGGCCGATGGCGGTGAGCCGGTCGGCCAGCCACGCGGGGCTGGGGCCGACGCGCACGCCGCGGATGACCGCGATCATGTAGCGCGGCGCGCCTTCGGGGTCCTCGAGACGCACCTCCACCCCGTCCACCACACCCTTCAAGTCGGATCGGCGGATGGGCGGATGGACGGCTGGCTCGGACGGCGCGCCGGGGAACGCGGGGAGCTTCACTGCGCCACCGAGCGCAGCCGCCAGCTCACGGGCAACACCCTTGTGGCAGAGCAGGTCGGGGCGGTTGGCGTACACCTCGAGCACAATGCGGTGGTCATCGATCGGCATCGCCTGGAGGAACCGCGTGCCCGGCGCCGCGGCCGTCTGCAGCTCGAGAATGCCGTCCTGATCCTGCCCCAGGCCCAGCTCCCGGGCCGAGCAGAGCATGCCGTTCGACTCGATGCCGCGGATCTTGCGGCGCTCGAGCCGCACACCGCCGGGCAGCGTCGCGCCGACGGGCGCGAACGGGTAGATCGTGCCCGCGGTGACGTTGGGCGCGCCGCAGACGACCTCGAGCGGCCCGCCGCTGCCGCCGGCGTCCACGAGGCAGAGGCGCAGCCGGTCGGCGTTGGGGTGCGGCTTGACCTCCAGGACGCGGGCTACGAGGACATCGTCCAGACCGCCGTGCAGCGCCTCGATCCCCTCGACGGGACAGCAGCGGGCGGTGAGCAGCGCCGCCACCTTGTCGGCGTCGAGCGAGCGACCGAGCAGCGCATCGAGCCAGCGCCGGGAGAGGTTCACCGCGTGCTCCCGGTGAGCTGGCCGGCGAACTGTGACAGGAAGCGGACGTCACTCTCGTAGAACAGCCGGATATCCGGAATGCCGTAGCGCAGCATGGCGATCCGGTGCGGCCCCATGCCGAACGCAAACCCCGTGAAGCGCTCAGGATCGATCCCGCAGTTCTCGAGCACCGCGGGATGCACCATCCCGCTCCCCAGAATCTCCATCCAGCCGGACTGCTTGCAGGTGGGACACCCGCGCCCACCGCACACCGTGCAGCGCACGCTCATGTCGGCGGAGGGCTCGGTGAACGGGAAGAACGAGGGGTGGAACCGGACGACCGCGTCCGCGGCGAAGAACCGTCGCGCGAAATGACTGAGGGTCGCCTTGAGGTCCACGAACGACACCCCCTCATCGACCACCAGACCCTCGATCTGCTCGAACACCGGCGCGTGGGAGGCGTCGAACGGATCCCGACGATAGACCTGGCCTGGAATCACGACCCGGATCGGCGGGCGGTAGGCCTCCATGGTCCGGATCTGCACCGGCGAGGTATGGGTGCGGAGCAGCAGGTCGTTCGTGACGTAGAACGAATCCTGCGAATCGAGCGCCGGATGGTCGTGCGGGAAGTTCAGCGCGTAGAAGTTATTGCGCTCGGTCTCGATCTCGGGGCCGACGGCGCGCGTGAACCCGAGCTCGCGGAAGATGTCGCAGATCTCATCCACGACCTGCGTCACGACATGCAGTCCGCCCTGCCACGACGCGCGGCCCGGCATGGTGGGATCCATGTCGGCAACCACCTGACTCGCCGAGGCGAGCGCCTGCTCCCGCGCCGCGATCGCGGCTTCGAATTCCTGTTTGAGGGCGTTCGCCGCCCCGCCGACCGCCTTGCGTGCCGGCGCATCGAGGGCGGGGAGGGCCTTGAGGATGTCGGTGAGAGCACCCTGCTTGCGGCCCAGGATCTCCGTGCGGAGATCCTGGAGCCGCTGCGCGTCCGCCTTGGGAATCTCGCGCAGACGCTCCCGCAGGCCGTCGAGGCTCGCGAGGAGGTCGCGCATGATCAGAGGGCCTTCTTCGCGACCTCCGCCAGCTGCTCGAACGCGCCGGGATCTCGCACCGCGAGATCGGCGAGCACCTTGCGGTTGATCTCCACTCCGGCGCGCCGCAGACCGTTCATCAGGCGGTTGTAGGACAAGTCGTGCAGGCGGGCCGCCGCGTTGATCCGCGTGATCCACAGCCGGCGGAATTCGCCCTTCTTCCGGCGGCGATCCCGGTAGGCGTACTTCTGCGCCCGCTCGACGCTCTCCTTGGCGGCCTTCCACAGCTTGCTGCGCCCGCCGTAGTATCCCTTGGCGAGCTTCATGACCTTGTTCTTGCGCTTCAGGCGCGCGACGTTGCTTTTGACCCGGGGCATACGCGGTCTCCTACAGGAGCGGCTTCAGGCGGCGTTCGTCGGCGTGCGCGACGAGCGTCCCCTTGCGCAGGTGACGCTTCCGCTTGGGATGCTTCTTCGTGAGGATGTGGCTCTTCATGGCGCGGTGGCGGCGCAGCCGCCCCGAGCCGGTGAGGCGCACGCGTTTGCGCAGCGCCCGTTTCGATTTCATCTTCGGCATTGGTCGAACCCCTATTTCGGCGCCAGGACCATCGACATGTTGCGGCCCTCGAGCCGCGGCTCTGCCTCGATCTTCCCGATATCTTTGAGTTCGGCCGCCACGCGATCGAGCACTTCGCGGCCCAGCTCGATGTGGGCCATCTGACGGCCCCGGTACATCATCGTCACCTTCACCTTGTTGCCGTCCGTGAGAAACTCCCGGGCGTGCCGCGTTTTGAACGCGAAGTCGTGCTCGTCGATGCCGGGCCGGTACTTCACTTCCTTCAGATGAATCACGTGCTGCTTCTTCTTCGCCGCCCGCGCCGCCTTGGCCTGCTCGAACTTGAACTTGCCGTAGTCCATGATCTTGACCACGGGGGGGCGCGCCGTCGGAGCCACCTCCACCAGGTCGAGCCCGCGCTCCTGTGCCGCCGCGAGCGCTTCCTCGATGGTCAGCACACCCAACTGTGCGCCGTCATCCGCGATCACCCGTACCGGGCTGATGCGGATCATCCGGTTGATCCGGGTCCGCGGCTGTTTGCTCGGACTGCTGCTCTCGATCGCCAGGTGGTCGTCTCCTCCTAGAACGAAAATGCGGACTCCAGTCGCCCCGGAATCCGCTGTTGCGAGCCATCAGCCGTCAGCGTTCAGCGATCAGGTTCACAGCCCTGAACGGCTGACGGCTGATGGCGGACCGGCCGCATCTCTCGGAACCCTGGAGCGCTCACCGCCCGTAGCGGAGAGGCCTGGAGGTGGGGCGCCAGCGGCGCCCGCTTTTGCACTGCGGCAAGCAAGCTAGGGCCTGCCCACGGTGTCCACAAGTCCGAACCCCTTGCCGGCACGCACTAACCGCCCCGACGCGACCTGCGGGTCGTGCTCGAAGCACAGTCGCCACCCCTCCGCTTCGGCGCGCTGATAGAGGCGGCGCCGGCTCTCCAGGGTCACCAGGGGCTCGAGATCGTAACCCATGATCCAGGGGAGCGGCAGGTGCGCGGCGGTGGGCACGAGATCGGCCAGGAAGCAGGCGCGTTCCCCGCCGCTCTCGATCAGCACGGATTGGTGGAACGGCACGTGTCCGGGCGTCGGCAGGCATCGGATCCCGGGCAACAGCTCGATCTCCCCTTCCACCAGGTGGAAGTCGATCCCGTCAAAGTTCTGCGGCACGTAGCTCCCGGCGGTACGCTCATTGGTATGGCGCGCGAATTCGAGCTCGCCGCGCTGCACCACATAGCGTGCGCGGGGAAACGTCGGCCGCAGCTCCCCCGCCGTGCGAACGATGTTGCCACCGGCGTGATCGAAGTGGAGGTGCGTATTGATCACCCACCGGATATCGGCCGGGGTATGCCCCAGCTCCGCGAGGGCGGCGAGCAGCAGGAGGCCGCCACCCGGAGCCAGCGATTCGACGCCGTAAATGTCGCGGAACTTCGCGTCGTCCTTGTCGCCGATCCCCGTGTCGACGAGCACCAGGCCGTCGTCGTGCTCCACCAGCAGGCAGCGCAGGGCCAGCGGAATCCGGTTCCGGGCGTCGGGCGGGATGCGGCGCTCCCAGAGCGGCTTCGGCACGACGCCGAACATCGCCCCGCCATCGAGGTGCTGCGCCCCGGTTTCGAGCTGGTGACAGCGCAGCCGGCCGACGGTGAACGAGATGTGGCTCAGAGGTCGTCGCGACGCAGCGGCAGCGTCATGCAGCGCGGTCCCCCACCGCCGCGCACCAGCTCGCTGCCTTCGATCGTGATGACGCCGCGATCGCCTTCTTCGAGCCATTCCTCGCCGGTGAGCAGATTCACCGCCGTGATGATGCGATAGCCGGCGTGCTCCAGCTCGCGCAGCGTCGCCTCGTTGCGGGCGTATGTCAATGCCACGCCCGGACGGACGGTGAAGAAGTTGCAGGCGGAGGACCACTGCTCGCGTTCCTGCACCGGGCGGGCGTTGCCGCCGCAGAAGACGGGCTCGAGCGGCAGGTCCACGGCCTGCATGGCGGCGAAGAAGTTGGGGATCTCCTTGACGCCTTTCGAGCGGCGGCGGCGATGCAGGACGGCCAACCGCTCGGGCCCTACGAAGAACGGCGGGTAGACGACGCAGGTCTCGCGGTCGATCTGCGTGAAGATCATGTCGAGGTGAATCGCGGTGCGCTCGGTGGGGAGCACGACGACGATCACATCCGTGACGCCGCACTTCTCGAACGCCAGCTCGCACAGCTGATCGAGCGCCGCCGGGCTGGAGCGCTCGCTGAACCCCAGCACCAGAAGGTCGGGGCGCAGCGGGTGGACGTCGCCGCCCTCCAGCGTGTAGGTGTGGCGCCGTTCCTCCGAGCCGTCGTACAGGATCCCGGCGTTCTCCAGCTTCTCGTGATAGCGGAACAAGGCCTTGATGAGCATCTCCTCGGTCCAGCGCACGCCGTAGCGCATCGAGCCGATGATGGCATGCTCGCCCACCACGATGCCGACGTCGCGTGTGAAGAACAGGTTCGGGAGGGGCGGCAGCGCATAGCCGACTTCGTTCAGGGCCCGCGCGATCGGCCCCGCCTCCTCGAACGTCCCCTCGATCATGAGGGCCACCAGCTCCTGGGCGGAGAGCGCGGCGAGCCGCTTGGCGAGTGCGTCGGAGGGAACGACCTCCAGGGCCCGTGTCACCAGAAAGTCGCGGACATCGGGCCGCGCCACGATCTCGGTCAGCAGATCGCGCACCTCGTACACGTCGGCGAAGCGTTCCAGCACGGCTACGAGACGGCGGTGCTCGCGCTGCGCGAGATCGAGGTCGATGATGTCGTCGTAGAGGTAATCTTCCCGGTTCCCGGGAGTGACGGCCGTCAGCTCGGTGCCGGGCGTGTGGACCAGGACCTGACGCAGCGGACCGATTTCGGAGGTGACGTGGACGCGGGGCATAGGGCCCCCAATCTAACAGGGGCGGCGCGATCGCGATCCGCTACCGGTTCGCCAGGGCGTAGCTCAGCGTTTCGAGCTCGAGCGCCATGTTGACGCTCTGCACCGCGACGTCGCCCGGGACCGCCAGCGGGACCGGCGCGAAATTCAGGATCGCCTTCACGCCGGCGCGGATCAGGCGGTCGGTGACCTCCTGGGCCGCTTCGGCGGGCGTCACGAGGATGGCGATGTCGGTGGGCTCTTTTCGCAAATCGGCTTCGAGCTGGCGCACGTCGCGCACCAGCAGTCCGTTGGAGCGGGTGCCGATCTTCTTCGGATCCTTGTCGTAGACCGCGACGACGTCGAACCCGTGCTGGCGGAAGCCGCGGTAATGCAGCAGCGCCCCGCCCATCTTCCCCGCCCCCACCAGCACGACGCGATGGGTGCGCTTCAGCCCCAGGATTTCCCGGATGCGCGCCGACAGCTCCGGGACCGAATAACCGAGGCCGCGTTTCCCGAACGAGCCGAAGAACGACAGATCCTTGCGCACCTGCGCCGAGGTCGTCCCGCCGCGCTGGGCCAGCTCGGCGGAGCTGATCGTGGCGAAATTCTGCGCGGCCGACTGCTCGAGGAACCGCAGATACAGCGCGAGCCGGCGCACTGTCGAATCCGAGATCTTCCGCATATTGTGAATTATTTCACAATCAGCCCCCCGGACGCAAGGACCCAGCGCCACAGCCGCACGAACGCCTCGGGCGCCAGGGTTTCGGGACGCGCTTCCGGATCGAGGCCCAGGGACGCCAGTCCCGCGTCGATCGCCGGGGGGAGCCCTCCCCCGACCCCCCGGACGACGTTGCGCAGCTGTTTGCGCCGGCGGCTGAAGCAGCCGGTCACGAACGCGCGAAACGGGCCGACCTCGGAATCGTCCACCGCAGGCGCGGGACGCGGCCACAGCCGGATCACGGCGCTGTGCACCCGGGGCGGCGGGGTGAACGATCCGGCCCGTACCGTGAACAGTTTCTCCACCCGGCACAACGTCTGAATGCCCACCGAGAGTCCACCATAGATTTTCGAGCCCGGCGCCGCGGCGATCCGCTCGGCCACCTCCGCCTGCACCAGGAACACGATGCGCTCCGGATGCAGTGCGACGACGCGCTCGAGCAGGGGTGTCGTAATGTTGTACGGGATGTTGCCGGCGATCTTGCAGTGCTGAATGGGGAGTGCAGAATGCAGCATGGCGGAGGGCCAATCCAGTTTGAGCGCGTCTGCGGTCACAATCTCGACATTGCCAACCCCGCATTCTGCATTCTTCATGCTGCACTGCTCCGCGAGCCGCTCGTCCTTCTCGATGGCGATGACCCTCCCCGCACCGCGCGCGAGCATGCGCGTCAGCGTGCCGGTGCCGGCGCCGATCTCGATCACGACGTCAGCCGGGCACGGATCGAGGGCCGCGGCGATGCGCTCGAGGATATGGGGATCGGTGAGGAAATGCTGCCCGAGCGACTTCCGAGCGCGCGGCAACACGCGCCCTCAGACCTTCGCGATCAGCAGGGTCCGATCGTCGCTGGGGGGGGCGCCACCCGTGAAGGCGGCGAGGTCGGCGAAAATGGCTTCGAGGATTTCCTGTGTCCCCCGGGCCCGCAGCGAGCGCACGTGTGCCAGCAGCCGGTCCTCGCCGAAGCGCCGGCCCGACTCCCCCACCGCATCCACGATGCCGTCGGTGAACAGGCACAGCAGGTCTTCGCGCCGCTGCCAGGGCTCCTGGCGATCGGCGGCGGCCGTGGCGGGACCGAGCCCCAACGGCGGGCGCGTCGCTTCGAGCCGCCGCACTTCGCCGGTGGCGCCGCGGACGAGGAACGCGTGCGGGTGTCCGGCGTTGGCATAGGCGCAGACGCCCTCGGCCGGGTCCACCACCGCGTAGAAGAGCGACAGATACATCTCGGTGCGCGCCAACTCGTCCGTGAGCGACTTCTCGAGATCGCCGAGGACCTGCGACGGTGACGCGGCCGCCTCGGCATGGATACCGGAGGCGGCCATCGCGAGCGCCATGATGAGCGCCGCCCCGAACCCGTGACTCGACACGTCGCCGATCATAATGCCGACGCGATCACCGTGCAGACGGAGCAGATTGTAGAAATCGCCGCCGACGGAATCGGCCGGCCGGCAGCGCGCCGCCAGATCGGCCTTCGTCCCCAGCACCGCCGGGGAGGGCAGGAGCTTGAGCTGCAGATCGTGCGCGAGCTCCAGCTCGCGGCGTACCCGCTGCTGGCTCAAGTCCCGGGCCACGAGCCGCGCGTTCTCGATGGCCGCGCCGACCTGGTTGGCGATCGCCGCGACCAGCTTGCGGTCGCCGGCCGAAAACGCATCCGGACCGTGACGATCGGTCAGGTTGATCACGCCGATGGGCCGCGCCTGATCCCCCGGAGCACCGTACATCACGGGAACCGCGAGGAAGGCCCGGCCGCGATAGCTGCGGCTGGCCTGACCGCGGGCCGCCGCGGGCTCGGGCTCCGCCGGGTCGTTGCTCTGGATGCGCATCTCGCGAAACGCCCGCGCGGTCACCGACACGGCATCGTCGAGCTCGATCGGATCCACCTCCGTCGTGACCATGCCCTTGGCCGCGACGAGCCGCAGCACGTGCCGGTCGAGATCGAGCACGAACAGACTGGCCCGTCGCGCGCCGACCACGGTCGCCACCTCCTGGAGGATCCGCCGGGCGGCTTCATCGAGCCGGATCGTGTGCCCCAGGATCTCGCTGATCGTATAGACGAGATCGATCTCTTCGTAACGGTCGGACAGCTCGGCCGCGACCTGGGCGGCCTCCCGCTCGGCCTCCGCGAGACAGCCCACCGCCTCGGCCACCAGCTCGCGCGCGTCGGGCCGGGCGGGCGCGCCGGGTTCCCCCGCGCGGACCTCGAGCCACAATCCGGGCCCGCCTCGCACCGGCTCGTACCAGGCGGGCCCGTCGGGCGTGTCCCGCTGTCCCGTGCCGTTGGCCGCGGCGCCGAAGGCCGGCGTCCAGGCCACCGGCGTCCCGGCGAGGAGCCGCGTGCTCGTCCCGTCGGTGCGCCAGACCCGGAGGGCGACGCCGCCCAGCTGCTCGAGCGCCGGCACGAGGCGCTCGAGTTTGGTCAGCCCGCCCGCAGGACGAGACACACGCGATTCCCCCGTTCGTTGAATTCGACCTGAGCGACGAGATGGCGCAAGACGAACAGACCGCGGCCGCTCTCGCGCTCCAGGTTCGCCGCCTCGGTGGGATCCGGAATGCCCGACGGATCGAACCCGACCCCGTCGTCGGCCACGTCGATCCGCACCGCCTCGCGACCGCAGCTGATCTCCACCCGGACCAGCTTTGTGGGATCGTGCCGGTTCCCGTACACGATGGCGTTGGCCAGCACTTCGGCCAGGGCCGTGCGCAGGTTGAACCGCAGCCGGCGCGGCGACAGGACGCCGGTGTCGCAGTAGCGCGCCACGAGCTCGACGGCGTCGCCGACGAGCCCCAGGTCGCTGGGCACCGCCAGCGACACCGCGACATCCCCTTCCTCCCCTGCACCCTCCACACGCGCAGGGCGGTGGACGACGATTTGCAGCTGGGCGGTCACGGGAGCCTTAGAAGGCGGCGAGCGCCTCCGCCGGCGTCTTGGCGATGGCGAACAACGTGTCCAGCTTGGTGAGCTCGAAGAGCGTCTGGAGGTCTTCGTTCAGTCCCGCGAGGCGCAGCTCCCCCCCCTGCTCGCGAACCATTTTCGACAGGGACACGAGCACACCGAGACCGGACGAGTCGATGTAGCCCGTCTTCGTGAAGTCGATCACGAAGCGACGCGTCCCGCCCTCCAGGGCGTCGAGCACCTTCTGCTTGAGCTCCTGGCGATTGCCGACGATCAACTGCCCGTCGACGCCGACGATCACCACGCCCCGCGGATCCTTGTTCAACGTGAACCCCATCTCATGCCTCCGCTTGGAGTACGGTGACCGCCGCCGTGTCCACAATATCCTCCACGCTCGCCCCGCGCGACAGGTCCGCGATGGGACGAGCCAGTCCCTGGAGGATCGGGCCGAGCGCGTTCCACCCGCCCAGCCGCTGCACCAGTTTGTAGGCGATGTTGCCGCTGTCAAGATCGGGGAAGACAAGCACGTTCGCCCGCCCCGCGACGGGTGAGCCGGGCGCCTTGCGGCGCGCCACGTCGGCGACCAGCGCCGCGTCGCCCTGGAGCTCTCCGTCGCAGGCCACGGCGGGGGCGAGGACGCGGAAGCGGGCGAGCGCGCGCCGCACCTTGTCCACCGTGGCACCCTCCGCGCTGCCCTTCGTGCTATAAGAAAGGAACGCGACCCGCGGCTCATCCCCCACGATGCGCACGCGATCGCGCGCCGCCGCCACGGCGATCTCGGCCAGCTGCTCCGCGGTGGGGTCGGGAACGACTGCTCCATCCGTGAAGGTGAGCACGGTATCGTCGCGCACCATGTAGAACGCGCTGCTCACGGTGGTGACGCCGGCCGCCGGGCCCACGGCCAGGAGCGCGGCCCGGATCACGTCGCCCGTCGGCGCCGCGGCGCCGGCGACCATCGCGTCGGCGAGACCGGCTCCCACCATGCAGGCCCCCAGCAGGATCGGCTGCACGAGTGCGTCCGCGGCCGCGGCGAGGGTCGGAAACCGGTCCGGCCGCCGGTCGCAGAGCAGCTGCGCGAGCCCGGGTGGTGGCGCCGTTGCGGCCTCCAGCAACTGCACCTGCGCGAGCCCGAGGGCGGTGATGCGTGTCGCCGCGTCGCGCACCCGCGGGTCCTGTCCTTCGGGAAGCACGAGCCGGCGGGCGGCGCTCCGCGCCCGCTCGTACACGCGGTCGCGGAACGTCACCGGCCGAACTTGTTGCGCAGCGCCTGCTGAACGACCGGTTGCACGAGCTGCGACACGTCGCCACCGAAGCGGGCGACTTCGCGCACCAGACTGGAGCTCAGGTAGGTGAGATCGAACGCGGGAACCAGGAACACCGTTTCGAGCTTGGGGTCGAGCGTGCGGTTCATGAGCGCCATCTGGAATTCGTACTCAAAGTCGCTCACCGCCCGCAACCCGCGGACGATGACCGATGCACCGACGCGCCGCGCGAACTCGACCAGCAGTCCGTCGAAGGACTGCACCTCCACGCCGGGGAGACGCACCGTGTCGCGCAACAGCCCGACCCGTTCCTCCAGCGTGAACAGGGGCTGTTTGGCGACGTTCACCGCCACGCCCACGATCACCCGGTCGACGAAGGCAAGAGACCGGCGGATCAGGTCCTCATGACCACGCGTCACCGGATCGAACGACCCGGGATAGACGGCAATCCGCAGACGGGGGGAGGGTTCCGCCGTCGCTGTCATGGGGCGTAGATGAACGTGATCGCCGTGTCGCCATAGTGGCGCGTGTCATCGCCCGGAATAGGCGTATCCGCCGCGTGCTCGATCGAAAAGACCCGCGCGAACGGTACCAGGCGGAACATGGCCACCAACCGGGCGGTCTGATCGTTGACGGTGGCGTACGGCGGATCGGCGAAGGCCACGTCGAACTGCCCGGCGTGGAGCTGCTCGGCGAACTTCAGGGCCGCGATCTTGTGAATCGTCGCGCGATCTTCGACTTTGAGCGACTTCAGGTTCGCCTTCAGGGCGGCGAGCGACGCGCGGTGCACCTCGACGAAATCGGCGCGCGTGGCGCCCCGCGACAGGGCTTCCAGTCCGAGCGCGCCCGACCCGGCATAGAGATCGAGCACGCGCGCACCGCGCAGGAAGCGCTGCAGAATGCTGAACCAGGCTTCCCGCACCCGGCTCGCGGTCGGACGCACTTTGTCGCCCACCGGAGTCTTGAGCCGCCGATTCTTGAACTCGCCCCCGATGATCGTGATCACGCTGCCTCCACCCCTCCACTTGGGGCGATGGTCGCGACGCGGGCCTGCAGCGTCGAGCGCCCCTGCCACTCGTCACGTTCCAGTCGAAACGCCACGTCGAGCGGCCTGGTGAGCCAGTCTTCCGGAACCCGATCGGCCACCTGGAAACCGATCGCCGGGATCGCCCCCGAGCCATCGTCCAGCATGAAGCGCAGGTGGTTCACGCCGACCCGGCGGGCCCGCACCGCGCGCGCCCCTCGGACCCCGAAGACGGGAGCCGGATTCCCGGCCCCACACGGCTCGAGGTAGCGGATCAACCGCTCCAGCTCCTCGCTCAGATCGCCGAGCGGCACTTCGAGATCCACCCGCTGGGCGGGCGCCAAGTCGTCGGGGCGGAGAAGCTGGCCCGCCACCTCGAGAAACGCAATACGGAACTCCTCGAACCGGTCGCGGCGCACCGTCAGACCGGCGGCCATGCGGTGGCCGCCGTACTTCTCCAGGCAATGACCCACGCGATGCAGGGCGTCGTGCAGGTCGAACCCGGAAATACTCCGCCCCGAGCCGCGGCCCGTGTCGCCTTCCCAGGCGACGAGGAAGGTCGGGCGCCCGTAGCGCTCGACCAACCGACTCGCCACGATGCCGATCACGCCGGGATGCCAGTCGTCGGACGCCAGCACGATGGCCCGGTCGTCCGGGCCGAGCTCCTGCGCCAGGCGGGTTTCGGCGGCGCTCAGGATCTGCTGATCCATCTCCTGGCGCCGGGCGTTGAGCGTTTCCAGCTCGCGCGCCAGGCGCGCCGCCTCACCCGGGTCGTCGGTCAGCAACAGTCGCAGCCCATCCCCGGCGTCGCCGATCCGCCCGGCCGCGTTCAAACGGGGCGCCAGAATGAAGCCCACGTGCGCGGCCCGCAGCGGCTTTCCGGTGAGCCCGGCCGCCTCGACCAGCGCCGCGAGCCCGGCCCAGCGGCTCGCGGCGAGCAGCTTCAGGCCGTGCCGCACGAGAATCCGGTTTTCGCCGGTGAGCGGCACGACGTCGGCGACGGTCGCGAGCGCCACGTAGTCGAGGAAGTGCCACGGGAGCTGTTCCGGGAGCCCGAGGACGGGGACGAGCGCCTGCGCCAGCTTGAAGGCGACCCCGGTCCCGCACAGGTCCTTGTCGGGCGACGGACAATCGGGGCGGCGCGGGTCGAGCACGGCCACGGCGGGCGGCAACGACTCGCCGGGCAGATGGTGGTCGGTGACGATCACGTCGATGCCTTCCGCCCGAGCCGCGCGGACCGCGTCGACGGCGGTGATGCCACAGTCGCACGTGATGATCAGCCCGGCGCCCAGCTCGCGGGCCCGCGCCAATCCGGCCGGGCCGAAATCGTAGCCATCGCGTACGCGATGCGGGACGAACGCGTGCGCCTGGGCGCCGGCCTCCTTCAGGACCCGGGTGAGGAGCGCGGCGGCGCACTGGCCATCCACGTCGTAGTCGCCGTGCACCAGAATCGGCGCGCCGCGCCGCACGGCTGCCGCGACGACTTCCGCGGCGCCGGCCATGTCGACCCACGCGAGTGGATCGGACAGTCCCGCGAGCGTGGGGCGCAGGAACGCCTGCGCATCGCCCACCGAGTCGTAGCCGCGCTGGATCAGGAGAGCGGCGAGCGGTTCGGGGATGGTGAGCGCGCGCGCCAGCGACCCGACCTGCTCGGGATTCGGCGGCAGCCGCACCGTCCAGCGAGGCAGGATCATGCCGCCCCGTACAGCAGCACGCCGCACGCTTCGCAGGCTTCGATCGTGGCCCCGCGCTGAATCAGGACCCGGCGCTGGGTGGGCACCGCCGTGAAGCAGTGGCCGCAGGCGTCGCCGTGCAGCGCGTACAGCGCGAGCGGCGCCTTACCGCGCCGGATGCGCTCGTAGCGGGAGAGGAGCGACCCGTTCACGCCGTGCGTCGCCTCGCTGCGCGCGTGCCGCGCGCGCTCCAGCTCGGCCATGATCGTCTCGCGGCGACCGGCCAGCGACTCCCGGTCGGCCGCCTGCCCCTCGCGTACCTCCGCCACCGCCTTCTCGGCTTCGGCCGCCTTGCGCTCCGCCTCCTGCACGGCGTCGCCCGAGCGCATGAATTCCGCTTCCTCTTTGGCGAGCACGGTGCGCGCGAGGTCGAGCTCGGCCATGAGCGTGGACGCTTCCTTCGCGCCGCGCACCCATTCCAGCCGCTGGCGGCGCTGGTCCTGCATCGTGCGGTAGCTCGCGATCTTGCCCTCGAGCTCGTCCCGGCGCCGGATCGCGTCCTCGATCGACCGGCGCGCCGCCAACAGAACCCGCTCCGCCGCCATCATCTGCTCGTCGAGCCGCCGGACTTCGGGCTCCAGCGCGGTGAGCGCCTGCTCGGATCGGGTCACGTCCTGGTCCTTCGCCTGCAGCGTCAACAACGAATCAAGATCCGGATGCACCACTCCTCCTCGAAGCAATCTTGTACCGTGGGAACAACCTGTTTCGCTCGGCGGACACCCGTTGCACGTCGCGCACCAGCCGGTCCTGCTCATCTCCGGATGCCAGCGGGATCTCCCGCTCCAGCCGCTCCAGCTCCCGGTCCAACCGCCGCGCCTCGATCCAGTTCACCGCCCGATCGAACAGCGTGTCGGGCTCGCCCGTCTCCGACGGCTCCGCCCGCAGTGATTCGTACACGCGCGCCTCGGCGCCCTCGAGCGTATCCGGACGCCCCTCCACCAGCGCTTCGAACACCCGTCGATAGAGGGGATGCTCGACGTCTTCGGGATCCACTTTCTCGAGCACTCGCGCGCGCCAGGCATCGCCCTGGAGCATGACCAGGAGAATCGCGCGCTCGCCGTTGTTGGGGACGGGAGATGAGGGAAGGGGGACGGGGGAACGGGGAAGCGTACGTCCTCCGGAATCCCCTTCCCCCTTCCCTCCTCCCACTTCCCTCTCAAGCACGTCCTTGCGGATGTGCGCCATCTCGGAAACGCGGCTGAGATACAACTCCCGCGTGATCGGGTCGCTCGCGGCGCGGATCGTGGGCAGCAGCCGGTCGAGCGCGCGACGCCGGCCCGGCAAGGTCTCGAAGAATCGCTTGCGCTCGAGGATCTGGATCTTGCGTTCGAGCACGTCCACCGCGTCCCGCAGGATCGCCTCGAGTCCGGCCGCCCCGCTCCGGCGCACCAGCGAGTCGGGATCCTCGCCTTCCGGCAGCGTCGCCACAGCCACCCGTACGCCGGCGCGCAGCAGCTCATCGCCGGCGCGGAACGTCGCGCGCAAGCCGGCGTCGTCCGAGTCGTAGCACAGCAGGACCTGAGGCGCGTACCGCCGCAACAGCTCGGCCTGATCCGGCGTCAGCCCCGTCCCCATCGGGGCGACGACTTCGTCGATCCCGGCGAGCGCCAACCGGATGACGTCGAAGTACCCCTCGACGAGCAGCGCGCGATCGGCTTTCCGCATGGCGGGCCGCGCCGCGTGCAGGTGGTAGAGCAGCTTTCCTTTGTGGAAGATCGGCGTCTCGGGCGAGTTGAGGTACTTCGGCTCCCCGTCCCCGAGGATGCGACCGCCGAACGCCACCACGCGTCCGCGCAGGTCGTGAATCGGAAACAGCAACCGTCCGCGGAATCGCGGCACGACGACACCGTCGTCCTTGCGACGCAGCAGCCCCGCCTCGAGCAGCACGGCTTCCGCGATGCCGAGCGTCTGCATCGCGGCGGCGAACGCCGCCCCGCGTGGGGCGTACCCCAGGCCCAGCTCGGTCGCCTGCTCCAGGGTGAGCTCGCGCGAGACCATGTAGGCCCGCGCCGTCTCCGCTTCCGCGTTCTCGTGCAGCGCCCGGGCGAACCAGTCATGTGCCGCCGCGACCGCGGAGTACAGCGGCTCGCGCGGATCGGGCCCCGACGGTCCCTTCTCCGGGATCGTGATCCCGGTGCGGCGGGCGACCTCGCGCACCGCCGTCGGATAGTCCATGCCCAACCGCTTCATGAAGAAGGTGAACACGTCTCCCGAGGCGTGGCACACGAAGCAATGGAACATCCCCTTCTTGGGGATCACGGCGAAGTTGCGGTGCGTGCCGCCGTGGAACGGGCACGGCCCACGGAAGTCCGACCCGCTGCGCTTGAGCTCGACCGATTCTCCAATGATCCCGACCAGATCCGCCGCGTCGCGGATCTGCTCGATCAGATCGTCGGGGATGAGGCTCACGCCCGGAACTCGACCACCGTGACGCCGGCGCCCCCCTGGTTGGCCGGGGCAAGCGCGAAGTGCGCGATGCGGGAATCGGCGGCGAGGATGCGGTGCACCAGCTCGCGCAGCGCGCCGGTGCCCTTGCCGTGAATGATCCGCAGGTAGGGGAGATCGGTCTGGATCGCGGTGTCGAGGGCGTGCGTCAACTCGGTTTCGGCTTCGTCGACGCGGAGGCCCAGGAGCTTGAGCTCGGAGATGCTGAGGTCGTCGGATCGGCGGATCGGCGGATGGGCGGTTTGCGCTACCTTCGATCCGCCCGCCGCGGTCGGCTCGAGAACGGCCGCGATGTTTTCCGGGCGAGTCACGATGCGGACCGCACCGGCCTCGATTGCCACGCCGCCGTCAGCACGCACCTCTCGCACGACCCCGACCATCCCTTCGCTCGTGCGAACCCGATCCCCCACGCGCGGGGCTCTCCATCCGTCGATCCGCCCATCCGCCGGTTCGTCGTCTTTCGTTTCCGCAATCGCCCGCTCGAGCATGCGCCGCGCCTCGCGCGCGGTGGCCTCGTCGACCGCCGCCCGTGCCTGCCCCAGGGCCGCTTCGACAGTCTTCCGGGCTTCCAGCAGGTAGCCGCGCGCCTGGTCGCGGGCGCGGGCGTCGGCCGTGCGCTCCCGTTGCCCCACGTCGCGCTCGTGGCGGCTGAGCGCACCCGCCCGCTCCTCGAGTTTTGCCTGATCCTCGATGGCCGCTGCTTCCGCTTGGGCCAGAGTTTCCTCTCGCTCCGCCAACGCCCGGGCGCGCGCTTCGACGTCGGCGAGCAGCGCGTCGAGGCGCCGCTCCGCATCCGGGACCGCCCGTTCCGCATCGGCGAGCACCTCACCCGCCACTCCCAGACGACGAGCGATCGCCAGTCCGTACGAGCGTCCGGGAATGCCCTTCAGCAGCCGATACGTAGGCGTCAACGTGTCGGCGTCGAACTGCAGCGACGCGTTGACGACGCCCACCGATTCCGAGGCGAGTCGTTTCAAAGCGCCGAGGTGGGTCGTGGCGAGCGTGACGGCGTGGCGGCGCGTCAGGCTGCGCAACGCCGCCGCGGCGAGGGCAGCGCCTTCGGCCGGATCGGTGCCGCTCCCCACTTCATCCAGCAAGACGAGGGAGGCGCCATCGGAGTGTTCCAGGATGTCGCGTAGCGCGGCCACGTGCGCGGAGAAGGTGGACAGGCTGGCGGCGATGGACTGCCGGTCGCCGATGTCGGCGAACACGCGGGTGAACACCGGCAGCCGCGAGTGCGGGCCGATCGGCGGGATGATGCCGCTCTGGGCGAGCAGGCTCAGGAGTCCCACAGCTTTGATGAGGACGGTCTTCCCGCCGGTGTTGGGGCCGGAGATGAGCACCGTGTACTCATCCGGGGCGAGCTCGAGATCGAAGGGCACGACCACGATTTCGCCGCCGACCAGCAGCGGGTGACGTCCGGCGCGGATCTTCACGGGTCCTCCCCCGATCTCGGGGGCGAAACCGTTCACGTCCACGGAGTAGCGGGCGCGGGCACAGAGGTCGTCGAACGCGACGCACATCTCCCAGGCGGCGGCGATTGCGTCGGCGTGGGGACGCAAGGCGTCCGTCAGGTCCCGCAGCACTCGCAACACTTCGCGCTGCTCGTCGGCCTCGCGATCGCGCAGCTCGTTGCCCAGCTCGATGACCTCCGGCGGCTCGACGAACACGGTGGCGCGGGTGGCGGACGCGTCATGCACGATTCCGCCCACTCGGCCGCGCGCCGTGCTGCGCACGGGGATGACGTAGCGGCCGGCCCGCACGGTCACCGCCGCGTCGGGGGCGCGATCCTGCGGATCCAGGTCGACGAGGAGACGCTCCAGACGGGCGACGAGTTTGGCGCGCGTTTCGCGCACCGCGCGCCGCGCGCGGGCCAGCTCGCGGGAGGCCCCGTCCAGCACGTCGCCCGTGGGATCGATCGCCTCGCGCAGGCGCGTCTCCAGCTGCCGCGGCGGCAACGGGACGCGCAGCGCCGCCGTCCGCGGCGCGTCGCGCTCGAGCCGACCCAGGACCGCCCCGACTACCTGCACCGCGGCGAGCGCGACCGCGAACGAGCCGAGCGCCGCCCCTTCGAGCGCGCTCCCCGGGACCCGCACCACGGCGAGCGCATCGGTCAGATCCGGCACGGCCTCGGCGCGCAGGCTGTCGTCCGTGATGACCAGGGCCGCCAGCTCGGCCACCTGGGCCAGCGCGTCGCGGACACGGTCCGCATCGGCGTCGGGCATCCGCGTCCGTACCCGGGCCGCACCGAGCGCGCCGGCGGCGAACGCGGCCACCCGTTCCAGGGCGGTCGGAAATTCGAGAGTGTCCAGCACGGCGGGGGGGATCCCGCCTCCCTGACTCATACGCTCGCTGACAGCTCCTCGCGCACGATCTGGTTGATCAGCTTACCGTCCGCGCGCCCTTTGAAGCGTGGCATCACCTGTCCCATGACCTTGCCGAGCTCCGTCGCGCCACCGGCGATGACGGCGCGCACCGCGGCCCGGATTTCCTCCGGGGGCACCTGCGGCGGAAGAAACCCCTCGAGCGCCGCCACCTCCGCGAGCTCGACGGCAGCGCGATCCTGCCGCCCTCCCGCCGCGAACTGCTCGGCGGCCTCGTGCCGTCGTTTGACTCCACGACGCACGACCTCCACCGCGTCCTCGTCGGTCAGCGGGTGGTGGAGCTCGAATTCGCGGTTCTTGAGATCTGCCAGGATGGTCGAGAGGAGGAGCGTGCGGGCCTGATCGCGGGCCTTGCGCGCCTCGTTGAGCGCGGCCTGCAGCCGCTCGCCGAGGCTTGGCATCTCAGAACGAACGCGGGCGCCGGGTCTTGCGACGCGCCGCGTTCATCTTGCGCTTCCGGCGCTCGCTCGGTTCAGGGCGCGCTCGAAGTTCTCGTCGTCGTGGATGATGACTTCGGGCATTGTCGTTCTCGTCGTTCCCCGAATCCTCTGGCCGAAGGCTAACTGTGGGAGACCAGCCAAGTTAGCGGTCGCGGCCGAAGCGCCGCAAGTCCTAGCCAGGGGGCCACCGCATCGCCCGCCCGCCGAGCAGATGGGCGTGGAGATGGAACACCGTCTGCCCGCCGTCGGCGTTCGTGTTGAGCACGATCCGGTATCCCCGCTCGCCCAGTCCCGCCTCTCCGGCGAGGCTTCGGGCGAAGAGGAGCAGCTCGCCGAGCAGTGCACCGTCCTTCGCGTCTTCCAGCGATGCCACGTGGTCGATGGGGATCACGAGCAGGTGCGTGGGGGCCTGCGGGTTGATGTCCCGGAACGCAAGCAGCCGTCCGGTCCGCTGCACGATGCTCGCCGGGATTTCGCCGCGCGCGACCCTACAGAAGAGGCAGTCGCTCGTCACGCCCCGAACGCCTCACGGAGCTTGTTCCAGAAGCCGCGTCCCAGGCTCTCCGCCGACGGCGGCTCCCCTTCGACCTTGCCGAGCTCCTGGAACGCCCGCTCCTGCTCGGGCGTGAGGCGTGTGGGCGTCCAGACCTGGATGCGCACGTGCAGATCGCCGTGGCCGCTCTCCCCCAACCGCGGCAGACCCTTGGCGCGGAGACGGTAGATGGTGCCGGTCTGAGTGCCGGGCTGCACTTTGAGATGGGCCGCACCGTACGGCGTCGGGATCTCCGTATCGACGCCGAGCGCGGCCTGGCTGAAGGAGATCGGCAGATCATACACCAGGTCGTCCCCGTGCCGCTCGAAGCGCGGGTCCTCGGCGATCTCCAGCACCGCGATCAGGTCGCCCGGCGGCCCGTTGCGCGGGCCCGGCACACCCTGGCCGCGCACGGTCAGATAGTGGTGATCGGCGACGCCCGCGGGGACATCGAGCTGCACCGTCTTCTCCGCTTTGACGCGACCGTCGCCCCGGCAGGTGGCGCAGGGCTCACGCACCACGGTCCCCTCGCCGGCGCAGGCGGGACACGGCGACACCGACACGAATTGCCCGAACATCGACTGCGCCGCGCGGCGCACTTCCCCGCTGCCGCCGCAGGTGGCGCAGGTCGTGGCTTTGGTCCCCGCCTTGGCGCCGGTGCCCTGACAGACGGTGCACGTGTCGAGGGTGCGCAGCTTCAGCGCCTTCGTGGCCCCGGTCGCGACCTCGGAGAGCGAGAG
>JBGQHV010000039.1:0-21493 GCA_041498155.1 Gemmatimonadota bacterium
CGTCATCACCGGCGCGGTGAACGCGAACATGCGGGATGCCCTGTTGAAGACGTACGAGGCGGTTCCCGCGCCCAAGATCGTGCTCGCGGTGGGGGCTTGCGCGCTGAGCGGCGGGCCGTTCCGGGGAAGCGGGGAAGTGGCGGGGGGCGTGCCGGCGGAGATTCCAGTAGATCTGTGGGTGCCGGGGTGCCCGCCGCATCCGCTCACGATCCTGGACGGCGTGCTGCGACTGCTCGGAGCCCTGGAGGATGGAGCGCCATGACCACCATTCAATTTCTCGGCGCCGCCGGAACCGTCACCGGTTCGATGCACCTGGTGACGGCCAACGGCCGCCGGGTGCTGCTCGACTGCGGTCTCTTCCAGGGATTGAAGGACCTCCGGCTGCGGAACTGGCGCGACCCGGCGTTCGATCCCAAGAGCCTGGACGCTGTCGTCATCTCGCACGCGCACATCGACCACACGGGAGCGCTACCGCTGCTGGTGCGCCGCGGCTATCGCGGGCCGATCTACTGCACCGCCGCCACCGCCGACCTGCTCGGCGTGCTGCTCCCCGACGCCGCGCACCTGCAGGAAGAGGAGGCTGATCGGGCCAACCGCTACAGCTACTCGAAGCACAAGCCGGCGTTGCCGCTCTATACGGCGGAGGACGCGCAGCGCGCGCTGGGACAGCTGGAGCGGGCCGGCTATCACCAGGCGTTTCCGGTGGCCGGGGATGTGACGGTGACCTATCGGATCGCCGGGCACATTCTCGGGGCGGCGACGGTCGACCTGAAACCCGGCGCTGGACCGCGCATCGTTTTCTCGGGCGACCTCGGTCGCTACGACCGGCCGATCCTGCCCGATCCCGAGCCCGTGACCGAAGCCGACGCCCTGCTGCTGGAATCCACCTACGGCGACCGGCAACATCCCCCTGGCACGGCGGACGAGCTGGCCCGGATCGTCACGGAGACCGCCGCGCGTCAGGGGACGCTGCTCGTGCCGGCATTCGTGGTGGATCGCACACAGGAGCTCCTGTGGATGCTGCAGCACCTCGAGACGGAGCGGCGCATCCCGGTGCTTCCCGTGTACGTGGACAGTCCATCGGCCACGGACGTGACGGAGATCTACCGGCGACACGCCGAGGATCTCGACGGCGAGATGCACGGGGAAATGTCGGGCGGCGGCCGGACGCTCAGCACCAAACGCTGCGAGTTCTGCCGGTCGGTGGAAGAGTCGAAACGCCTCAACGACGTGCGCGGTCCGGTGATCATCATTTCGTCCTCCGGGATGGCGACCGGCGGACGCATCCTGCATCATCTGCAGCACCGTCTTCCCGATCCAGCCACGACCGTGCTCCTGGTCGGCTTTCAGGCGGCCGGGACGCGCGGCCGATCACTGCAGGACGGCGCCAAGACGCTCAAGATGTTCGGGGAAGAGGTGCCGGTACGCGCGCGAGTGGAAACGATCCACGGTCTCTCGGCGCACGCCGATCAGGCGGAGACGCTGCGCTGGCTCGGCGGTTTCGCGCGCCCGCCCCGGACGACCTACCTGGTGCATGGGGAACCCGAGGCGGCCAACGCACTGGCACAGGCGATCACCGCGCAGTACCACTGGTCGGTGCGGGTCGCGCAAGACGGGGAGCAGGTGGACCTCGGGTGACGAACGACGAGGGCCCGGCGCGAACCGCCGGGCCTCGTGCTTGCGGCGACACTCCACCAATGCGCGTCAGGCCAGGATCGCCACTTGCCGCTTGCCCGTGGCAGGCTGCGCGCGTTGCACCGGTTTGGCGACCGGCACGACGAGCAGCATCGGCGCCGGCAGGTGGCCGAGCAGCCGCTCGGTGACGCTCCCGACGAGCATCCGCTCCACGAATCCCTTGCCGTGCGATCCTACCACGACGAGGTCGGCCTGCCATTCGGTCGCTTCGGCGGCGATGCCCGCTTCGGCCGCGGTATGGCGAATCACGTGGGTCGTGTCGGGCGGCAGCAGCGGCCAGATTTTCTGTTCGCACTCCAGCGTGAGCAGCTGTTCGTAGTCCTCGGGGTTGGTCGGCGGTGGTACCTCGGGGAGGACCGGCAGCGGTTCGATGACGTGCAGCGCGCGCAGCTCGGCGTCGAACAGGTCCGCCACGGCCTGCGCACGCTCGAGCGTCGGCGCCGCAGCGCTGGAGCTGTCGAGTGCGACGAGTACGCGGCGGATGGCCACCGACGGCATCCCTGTGACGAGCAATGGAGCGCGCAGCATGCGGGCGACGTTGTGGACCGTGCTGCCGCCCAACCAGCGCCCCAGCGCCGTGTGGTGCTTGGCGCCCAGGACGAGCAGGCTCGCGTCCGCTTCCCGCGCCGCGTCATCGAGCACCGCGGGCGGCCACCCTTCGCGTACGATCAGACGCCGCAGCGCATCGGCCGGAACCCGGCCCGCCAGAACGGTGGCGAGCTGGTTGCGCGCCGCCGAGAGGGCGGCCTCGCGGAAGGCGGCCGCCTGCTGCGGAACCTGGGAGGCTGCGAGCAGGCTCCAATTGTCCCGGGCCGCATGCACCAGACGGCATTCGGCGCCGGCGGCGCCGGCGATCTGCAGCCCCAGTTGCGCCGCCGCGGTCGCGGCCGGCGAGGCATCCACCCCTACGACGATTGGCTTCCAAGACATACAGCCCCCAGTTTTGCTTTCGCACGCAACTTGCTCCAGTCTTCATGAAGCGACGGTGAGGTCCAGGGGAAAGGGGCTTTGGGCGTGAGCGGGTTCCAACCTCCGGTATTCATTCCGGAGACGGCCATCGCGGAGCGCGTCGACGCGCTCGCGCGGCGCATTTCCGCCGATCACGCGGGCGTCGACGATTTGCTGCTGATCGGGGTGTTGCGCGGGGCGTTCATTTTTTTGGGAGACCTCGCGCGGCGGCTCACCGTGCCGTGCAGCGTCGATTTCATGGCGTTGTCGTCGTACGACCGGGGGGCGACCAGCACCGGGGGGGTCCGGGTGGTGATGGACGTGCGAGTGGAGATCCGGGGGCGCCACGTGGTGCTGGTGGAAGACATCGTTGACTCAGGAGACACCCTGGCTTTCCTGATCCACACTCTGGAAGTGCGCCGACCGGCGTCGCTGCGCACGTGCGTGCTGGCGCGCAAGCGCGGACCCGAGGGCCGCCTGGCCCGCCTCGACTACGTGGGGTTCGACATCCCCGACCGCTGGGTCGTGGGCTACGGCCTGGACTACGACAACAAGTTCCGGACGCTCCCCTACATCGGCGTGGTGCACGCACCCGATGACGATTGACCGGGATGCGGCTCCGCCTCCGGTGCTGCTCTCCGAGCGCCAGATCGCGGACCGGGTAGACGAGCTCGCCCGCCAGATCTCCGCGGACCACGCCGGTGTAGACGAGCTGCTGCTGGTCGGCGTGCTGCGCGGCGCGTTCATCTTCCTCGCCGACCTGGCGCGCCGGCTGACCATCCCCACGAGCATCGATTTCATGGCGTTGTCGCACTACGAACACGGCTCCGCGCCGTCGGGTGCGGTGCGACTCGTGATGGACCTGCGGATCCCGATCGCGGGCCGGTCCGTGCTGCTGGTGGAGGACATCGTCGACTCGGGTGAGACGCTGTCGTATCTGCGGCGCATGCTGGAGGCGCGCGGGCCGGCCTCGCTGAAAATCTGCGCCCTGACGCGCAAACCGGACCGACTCACCGCCGACGTCTGTGTCGACTACGTCGGATTCGACATCCCGGACGCCTGGGTGGTCGGCTACGGTTTGGACTTCGACAACAAGTTCCGGTCGCTTCCCTACATCGGCATCCTGCCACCCGCCACGAAGTCCTGACAGTATCGCGGTTCGTCGGCGGCGCCTCTGCTCACCCACCGGACGGGGCGGCCGCGAATCGGGGTGCCGCCGCCGACTGCAGGTAGCGGCCGAACCACTCCGCCGCGTGCATCGCTACCGCCTCGAGCGTGCCCGGCTCCTCGAACAGGTGGGTGGCACGCGGCACCACCACCATCTCTTTCAGCCCGCCGAGCTGCTGCAGCGCCTGCACGTTCAGGCTGAGGACGACCGGGTCGGCGCCCCCGACGATCAGCAGGGTGGGGGCCCGAACCGCTCGCAATGCGGCGCCGGCGAGGTCGGGCCGCCCGCCGCGGGAGACGATCGCGCGGATACGCGGGTCGCCCGCGGCTGCCACGAGCGCGGCCGCGGCGCCCGTACTGGCGCCGAAGTAGCCCGGCGCCAGGTCGCGAGTGGCGGGATACCCCTCCACCCATCCCGTGGCCTGACGCAGCCGCTCCGCGAGCAGCGGGATGTCGAACACGGCGGCCCGGGATTCCGCTTCCGCGTCGGTCAGGAGGTCGAACAGCAGCCAGCCGACGTTCGCGGCGAACAGCCGGTCCGCGACGAAGCGGTTGCGGGGAGAGAGGCGTGAGCTACCGCTGCCGTGGGCGAAGAGCACCACGCCCACCGGATGCGGCGGCAGGGCGAGCGTCCCCGGCAGCCACCGATGATGGCCGATCGGGACGTGCACCGGCTCCGCGACGTCGTCGCCGAGTGGTCCGCCGAGTGGGATCGTCATGGTCCGAGCTCCAGTTTGAGCGCGAGGAAGTCCAGGAGGTCGCGCGCCGAGAGGACGCCGGCGAGTCGTCCGTGGTCCACCACGAGGAGGCGCGAACGGCCGGTCTGCCGCATGCGTGCGAGCGCCTGCAGCGCGGCGGTATCGGGAGTCACGGTCGTGGCATCGGCGAGCGGAACGGTCACGGCGCCCACCTTGCGAAAGGGCCAATCCGCGCGCGGGACGCCCCGCAGCTGCCGGGTCGAGATCATGCCCAGCAGGCGGCCGTTGTCCTGGACCGGAAACAGCTTGTGGTGGTAGCGGTACACGTACTCATCCAGGAATCGGGCGAGCGTGACGTCGGGGCGAACGGCAATGGGTCCGACCGTCATGAACCGACGGACCGGCTCATCGGTGAGGGCCCGGCGCACGAGTACCTGCTGGTAGGACGCATCGGCAGCTTGCCGTAGGAACAGGCCGATGAGGAACGACCACACGCCTCCGAGGAGATCACCCAGCAGGAAGCGGACGCCGCCGAGCGCCATCAGCAGTGTACCGAAGCCTGCCCCCACCTTCGCCGCCGTCCGTGTTGCCCGCACCAGGTCCCCATGACGGCGCCACAGCAGGGCGCGGAACACCCGGCCGCCGTCGAGGGGGAACGCCGGGAGCAGGTTGAACGCTGCGATCAACAGGTTGACCGCCCCGAGGTAAGCGAGGACGGTCGTCGCCGCTCCGGGCGATCCGCCCGCCTGCGCCGACCCGGCGAACGCGGCGGCGGCAATTCCGATGCTCGCCAACGGTCCGGCCACCGCCATCGCGAGCTCCGCCTTGGCGCTCGGCGGCTCGGCGCCCATCTCCGCCACCCCGCCGAAGACGAAGAGCGTGATGCCCTCTATCGGAATGTGATGCCGGCGGGCGATCAGGGCGTGGGAGAGCTCGTGGACCACGATGGAGGCGAACAATCCCAGCGCGCCGACGATGCCCATGACCCAGTACGTCGTGGACGACAGACCGGGGCGCCATGCCGGGAACAGCTGTACGGCGAGGGACCAGGCGATGAGCAGGGCGATCGGAAACCAGCTCGCATCGAGCCGGACCGGGATGCCGCGGACGCTGAACAGCCGAAGGCGGGGGAACGCCATATAGCCTCCACGTTCAGCCTACCCCGCCCGACCTAAGGTCCACGTGAAGCGAACGTTAGAACTTGAGAGAAGAGCCCGCGACCGTCGAAGCGTCCACTAGGTTGCGTGAGCATGGACTGCTCTTGCCGGGTCATTGGCTTATTGTGCGCCATCGCGCTGGCTCGGCCCGGGGCCGGGCTGGCTCAGGCTTCGACGGAGGAGCTGCAGGCCGATCTCGAACGGTTGCTCGCGAGCGAGCGCCCGGCGGGCCTCAACGATGCCCAGTGGGTATCGGTCCGGCGCTTCTATACAGCGCGAGATTTTCCTGCGTGGACCGCCGACAGCACGGACACGCGCCTTCCGGATCTGCTCGACCGACTGCACCAGGCAGATGCCCAGGGACTAGACTCCACCGACTACGGGATCCCACGGCTGCGCAGGCTTGCGGTGCAACGGGACAAGCCCGATAGCCTCGCGCTGCTCGATCTCCTCGCCACCGCCGCGCTGTTGCGCTATGCCTCGGATCTCGCTTTCGGCCGCGTGATGCCCGCGGTCGTCGACACGATGTGGACCGCCGCTCCCCGGAGCGTGGACCTGCTCGGCCGACTGGCCGCGGCGCTGGACTCGGACCGGGTGGGCCCGGCGCTGGACGACTTGGCGTCCCCACAGAAACCTGCGGCGCGCCTGCGGGTTGCCCTGGCGCGGTATCGCGCCATCGCGGCGCGGGGCGGGTGGCCGGAGCTCGCGCCGGGGTCGCCGCTTCGCGCCGGCGACTCGGGCCCGGGCGTGGCGCTGCTGCGCCGCCGGCTGGAGGCCACGGGCGATCTCGCATCAGGTGGAGCGGCCGAAGTCTTCGACAGCGCGGTGGCTGACGGGGTGCGACGCGCGCAGGCGCGGCACGGTCTGACGCCGGACGGCGTCGCGGGAGGCGCAACGGTGGCCGCGCTCGACGTTTCCGTCCAGGACCGGATCCGGCAGATCGAGGCGAACCTCGAGCGCTGGCGCTGGCTGCCGCGCGATTTGGGCTCACCCTATCTGATGATCAACTCCGCGGGGTTCACCCTCGAGATCGTCGAGTCCGGGCGCGTGACGTTCTCGGGCCGCATCGTCGCGGGCCGGGTCGACTGGCCCACGCCGATCGTGAGCTCACGGCTCACCGACGTCACGTTCAGCCCGCGCTGGCGGATCCCCCGAAGCATTGCGATCCAGGAGATCCTGCCCGTGGTGCGGCGGGATCCTGATTACCTCCTGCGGGAGGGGATCCACGTGTGGAGCGATACGACGCCACAGGCCGTGGAGCTGGATGTCGGCACGATTGCCTGGGACAGCATCCCCGACAGCGCCTTTGCGTTCGGATTGTGGCAGGAGCCGGGGCCCCTGAATCCGCTGGGGAGGATTCGGTTCTCGATCCCGAACCGCTTCGGAGTAGCGTTGCACGACACACGGGAGCCGCGATTGTTCGACGCGCTGGCTCGAGCATTCAGTCACGGGTGCGTCCGCGTGGCGGACGCGGAGCGACTGGCCATCTACGTTCTGAGGAACGTGCCGGGGTGGTCGCCCGATTGGGTCCGTGCGGCGGCCATGCTGCCGGCCGAGTGGCGCGTCGCCGCACCCGATTCGCTGCCCACCTACCTCGGGTACTGGACCGCGTGGGTGGGCAGCGACGGAACGGTGGAGTTTCGGCCGGACGTTTACGGCTGGGACGGAGAGCTGGAGGCCGCGCTGCGGGGCGACCGCGCCGGCAGCCGGTAGTAACGCCGCTTGGCGATCTCGGCCACGACGAAGTACGCGGCCAGAATGCCGGCGACGAACAGCAGGAGCGTGCCGGGCAGCGGTACGAACGCGAAATAGTTCCGTCCCAGCGAGGTGAACGGCAGCACGAACGCGGCGGCGGCTGTGACCAGCGACGCCACGAGCAGGGTGCGCGACGGCGCACTCCGGTAGAAGCGTCCCCGCGTCCGGATCGCGAAGGTGACGAGGATTTCCGAGCAGGCGGATTCCACGAACCAGGCGGTACGGAACAGCGCGGCGTCCGCCCGGATCACGTAGAGTAGACCGCCGATCAGCACCAAGTCGAACAACACACTCAGCAATCCGAAGCCCACCATGAAGCGAGCGATCAACGACAGATCCCAATGCCGCGGCCGCTGGAGCGAATCGGCATCGACGTTGTCGGTGGAGATCGTCACCAGGGGCAGGTCGCTGACCAGATTGTTGAGTAGGATCTGCGAGGGCAGCAGCGGGATGAATGCCAGGAACAGCGATGAGAGTGCCACCGTCATCATGTTGCCGAAGTTCGCGCTGACTGTGTTCAGGACGTACTTGGTGATGTTGGCGAAGGTCTTGCGCCCTTCGATGATCCCGTGCGCCAGCACGCGCAGGCTCTTGCGCAACAGGATGATGTCCGCCGCGTCTTTGGCGATGTCGGCGCCGGTATCGACGCAGATGCCCACGTCAGCCGCCCTGAGGGCGGGGACGTCGTTCACCCCGTCCCCGAGGAAGCCGACGACGTGACCGGCGGCGCCCAGGCGCTCGACCAGCCGGTACTTCTGATCCGGTGTCACGCGCGCGAACACGTTGTGGCTGCGCACGACCTCGGTGAGCTGGTCCGCGTCGAGCGCCGCCAGGTCGCCCCCGGTGATGACCCGGTCATGGGCGATGGCGAGGCCGACGTCGAGGCAGATGCGCCGTGTGATCACGGGACTGTCGCCGCTCATGACCTTGATGTCCACGCCCAGTTTCGCGAGCAGGTGGAGGGAAGCCGCCGCTTCGGGTTTCGGTGGGTCGAGGAACAAAAGCACGCCGAGCAGGATCAGATCCGTCTCGTCCGCGCGACTCGACTCCCCGCGGGACACTTCCTTCTGAGCGAGGGCGATCACCCGGTATCCCTGTTCCTCGTATCCCGCGATGCGCTGCAGCAGCTCGGCGTGCAGCGTCCGCGTCAGCGGGACCTCCCGACGTCCCCGGCGCGCGGCGGTGGACACTGCCAGCACCGCTTCCGGCGACCCTTTCACCAGCAGCTGGGTGCGGTGACCGTCACGCACCAGGGCGCTCATACGGCGACGCTCGAAGTCGAACTCGTTGCGATCCACTACGTGCCAACGCCCGAGCGTCGGGAGCAATGGTTGGGCAGCCTTACTGCGCCACACGGCGCGGTCCAGGGCGTTGGCGCCGCTCCGTGCGGTCCCCGAGGCGCACAACAGACTGGCCCGCACCAGGTCAGGATCGCGGGTGCCGTCCACGTCCAGGTAGTCGTGCAGCGAAACGGTGCCCGTCGTCAGCGTCCCGGTCTTGTCGCAGCACAGGGTGTCGACGTTGCCGAGGTCTTCGACCGACATCAGGCGACGCGTCACCACCTTCTCCCGCGCCATGCGCAGCGCGCCGTTGGATAGCGCGATCGTGACGATCACGGGGAGGACCTCGGGCGTGATCCCGACCGCCAACGCGATGGCGAACAGCAGTGAGTCGAACACCCCCTTGCCGAGCAGCGCGTTGGCCACGAAGACGAAGGCCGTCATGGCCAGAATCACCATCAGGAGCAGGTCGCTGAAGCGGCGGATACTGCGCTGGAACTCGGTCTCTCGCGGGCGCTGCTCGACGGTTGCCGCGGTTCGCCCGAAGAAGGAGCGATCGCCTGTCATGACGACCACGCCCTCGCCGTAGCCGCTCGCGATCGAGGTGCCCAGGAACGCCATGTTGGTGAGCTCGTAGGGGAGGGCCGCGGTGGCCGACACCGGCTCGACGCGTTTGCCGACCGGGACCGACTCTCCCGTCAGCACCGATTCGTCGCTCGACAGGTCGTCGGTCAGGAGCAGGCGGACATCCGCGGGGACCACGTCGCCGATCTCGAGGCACACCACATCCCCGCGGACGAGCTCTTCGGCGGGAACTTCGACCGGCGCGCCGCCACGACGGACCGTCGCCATATGGGTCACGAACCGCTGCAGGGCGCGCAGCGCCCGCTCGGCGCGGTATTCCTGCAGGAACCCCAACGCGGCGTTGACGAGCACGATCGCCATGATGACCGTCGCCTCGACCGGTTCGCCCAGGTAGCGGGAGACGATGGCCGCGGCGATCAGGACGAGGATGAGCGGGCTGGTGAACTGCCGCAGCAGGATGTGCAGGCCAGCACGGCGCCGGGTCCGCGCCACCACGTTCGGTCCGCTGGCGGCGAGGCGCCGAGCGGCCTCGGCCGGATCCAAGCCGGCGGGACTCGTGCGGAGGTCCTGCAGCGCCTGCGGGCCGGAGACTCCCCACGGCGGCCGAGTGGCCGCCGCGCTGCCGGACAGGCTCAGACGTGGACCGCTTGCCGCCGCGTGTCTTCCGCCAGCTCGAAGCGGAGACCGCGCAGCAGATCGCCGCGGCTGACGATCCCCACGAGCTTCGGCCAGCCGCTGCCGCGGCGCACCACGGGCAGGCTGCGCCGCCCGGTGGACACCATCAGCTCAGCGGCCGCCACGACAGGGTCCTCCCCCTCCACCGTCAGGATTCCCGGACGCATGATCTCGGCGACCCGCGTGGCGCCGATCACCTTCGCGTCCGGCAGCCGGAACTGTTCGTCGGGGTGGAGCAGGCGGAGCACATCGAGCTTCGAGACGATCCCGCGTAGGGTGCCATCCGGCGCGACGACCGGGAACGCGTTGAAGTCGTGGCGATCGAACAACGCCAGCAACTCCGTCACGGTCGTCATTGGGTTGACGGTGACCGGAGCGGTCGTCATGACCTGGTGAATGGGCATCGTCGCGGCATGTCGGTCCATCGGAGCCTCCCAGGCTGCCGGTTACCGAATCCTGCACGGCCGGCGATGAAGCCTCCGTGAAGCGGGGAACATCGTCCGCTCAAGGCCACTTCATCGGTCTCACGCCATGATATGGGCAGGGGTAAGGAGGAAGCCATGCAACTGCCACTGCAGATCAGTGCTCGCGGCGTCGAGTTGGGACGCGAGACCGAGTCTTTGATCCGGCAGCATGCCGAGAAGCTCGATCGCTACTACGATCGCATCATGGGCATGCGAGTGATGGTGGAGGTGCCCCAACGGCAGATGGGCGAGCCGATCGTCCACAACGTTCACATCGACATCACCGTCCCCGGGGGAGAAGTCGTCGTCAAGCGTCAGGCGCATCCCGACCTGCTCACCGCGATCCAGCGGGGCTTCGACGCGGCCCGGCGCCGCCTGCAGGACTATTCCCGGCGCCAGCGGGGCGATGTGAAGGCGCACGCAGAGTGAGGAGGGTCGAGGCGCTCGAGCGCGTGGCGATGAAGGCCGACATCGGAAGGGTCGTAGCCGTCTCTGGATGACTCCGCACGTTCTCGAAGTCGAAGGCCTCGGCGTCGATTTCGGGCGCCGTCGAGTGCTCGACGACGTGAGCTTCGTGGTGCCCGAGGGCGGAACGCTCGCCGTGATCGGACCGAACGGCTCCGGCAAGACCGTTCTCTTCAAGGCGCTGATCGGAACGGTCCGACACGAGGGGCGGATCCGATGGGCGCCCGGGACCCGGATCGGGTACGTGCCCCAGAAGCTCGACATCGAGCGCGACCTGCCGCTCACCGGTTTCGACTTCCTCCGGGCCAAGGCCGCGGTATCGCACACGCGGGAATCGGACGTCCGGCGCGCCCTCGAGATGGTGGTCCTCGCGCTGGACGTGGCGGGGCAGCCAATCGGCACATTCTCGGGAGGGCAGTTTCAGCGCCTCCTGCTGGCGTTTGCCTTGATGGGTCGGCCCACGGTGCTGCTGTTCGACGAGCCGACCGCCGGCGTGGACGAACCTGGTGAGGAAGGGCTCTACGCCATGATCCGCCGTCTGCAGCAGGCCGAGCGCCTGACGCTCCTGCTCATCTCCCACGAGCTCGCGCTGGTCTATCAGCACGCCGATACGGTCCTCTGCCTGTCGGCTGGTCACCGCACGGCCTTTATCGGTGCGCCCGTCGACGTGCTCACGCCGAACCGGTTGCGGGAAGCGTATCGCGCCCCGCTCAAGTACCACGTGCATGACGACCATCTCTCCTGAGACGCTCGCGCTCCCGGTCGCCATGGCCGTGGCGGCGGGACTCGTCGGCTGCTTCGCCGTGATGCGGCGCATGACGCTCGCCTCGGACGCGATCTCGCATGTGGCCCTTCCCGGCATCGGCGTGGCGCTCGCGCTGCGGATCAACCCTGTGCTCGGGGGGATCGCCTCGCTGGTCGTCGGCACCATCCTCGTCTGGGGATTGGAGCACAAGACGCGCCTGCCGACCGAGGCCGTCATCGGGGTGGTATTCTCGGCGGCGCTCGCGGTGGGGAGCATGCTGGCGTCGGGGGAGGAGCTGATCGAGGCACTGTTCGGCGCCCCACATCGTCCCGGCGCCCTGGAGCTGGTGCTCGGATGCGTCGGCGCGGTCCTGGTCGTCGCGTTCGTGCTGCTGGCCAGGAGCCGTCTCGTGATCGTGCTGGTCTCCTCCGATCTAGCGCGGACCGTCGGCATCGACGTGCGACGCCTGGACCTGCTCTACCTGCTCGCCTTCGCCCTCACGGTCGCACTGGGGCTCCGCTACCTCGGCGTGCTCCTCATGGGATCGCTTATCATCATCCCCGCCACCACTGCGCGCTACGTGGTGCGCAGCCTGGGGAGCATGCTGTTGGTGGCGGTCGTCCTGTCGGTGTCGTCCACCCTCCTCGGGACGCTCGGCGCGCCGCTGCTGCACGTGGCGACCGGCCCGCTGATCATCGCGATCGCCGCCGGGTTCTTCCTGCTCGGTCTGCTGTGGCGCTGGCGTAGTTGAGGGATCCTCGCGCGGTGGAAGAAATCCACAGACCGGTTTCCGCTTGGCTTCAGACTCACCCTGTTACATTCCCCATGTTCTTCAGGCGATTACGGGGAGGTTTCCGGACCGGTAACGGAACGGGGACCGTCGATCCGAGTGATCACGTCGCCTGAAGCGGTGAGGCAGATCGCGTGGCTTCGCCCGCGTCGGAGTGGCGCTCCGACGTGCAGTGCAAGAGGTCGATTCGCGATTCGACCGACTCGCAGCGCCCGCACCGGCGAACCACTGGGCTGGTCAGGCCCGATGGGGATAGAAGCCGGGGCTCCCAAAGCCAAACCGCAAACGATCAGTTAGGCGGCCGCTGCGGGAAGAAGAACGGGGGAGTCAATTCCCCGACTCCGGGTAACCGGTGCGCCGAACGGCCCGCGCTTCGTGGAAGGGAGTGGCGGGCCGTTCGCTTTGTCGCGTCGCCAAGCCTTGGGGGGCAGCGTCACAGCGCCGTCGGATAGGTCTCCGGCACTTCCCCCCGCTCCCACAGGCCGGTTCGCTCCAGCGGTTCAACCGCGCGCGTCGCGTCGTAATACAACACGGCGTCGAATTGCCGTGGCAGCGACGCGTGGAAGTAATGGCTCAGCCGCTCCGTCTCCGGGCGGTAGATGACGCCGATCGCGCGCTCCAGGCGTGGCTCGGCGAGCTCGACCGTGAGAGGCGAGGGCGCCGTGAGGTCGAGCAGCAGATTCGGGATCCCGACCTCGTGCAGCAACGCTTCGTAACTATCGGGCAGGGCCGGCCGCACTACCCTGCGCTCAGCGGGGTGGTCCCAGTCCGACGCCGCCGTCACCGTCCCCTGATAGGTCAGCAACCCGATGAGTCGGGCGTCGCGGCCGTAGCGCTGGCGCACCAGCTGCCCGACGTTGAGCTCGCCGCCCGCGCCCATCTCGGTGGCCCGAGCGTCACCCAGGTGGGAGTTGTGCGCCCATAAAACGACTTTCTCGTGGCGACCGCGCCCGGCGTGGAACGCGACCAGCGCGTCAAGCGTCTCGGCCATGTGCTGGTCCCGCAGGTTCCAGGACGCCACCCGCCCACCGAACATGGCGCGGTAGTAGCGCTCGGCGTTCCGTACGAGCCTGGCGTTCTGCTCGGCGAAAAAGAGGTCGTCGGGCTCGAGGCGGCCATCCCGTCGGGCGTATGCCGCCGCGGACCGGCGCAGCTCCGCGAGCTGCTCGACCACCGCGGTCTCGCAGGAGGGCCCCAGGCCGAAGCCGGCCGCATAGCCGTATTCCTGCGGGTCTTCACCGTAATGGTCGAAGCAGGCATAGCGCTGGCGGGCACGCAACGCTGCATCGGGATCGACGAGCTCGAGATAGCGGAGCACGGCATCCATCGACGCGTGCAGGCTGTACAGATCGAGCCCGAAGAAACCGACTCGCTCCGCGTCGGGAAGCACGTCGTTGTGCGCCCGGAGCCAGCCGACGAAGTCGAGCACGTCGGCGTTGCGCCACATCCACTGAGGGAATCGCTTGAACCCCTCGAGCGCCTCGACGGCATCGCCGTCGCCGCTACGCCCCCGCACGTAACGGTTGACGCGGTAGGCGTCGGGCCAATCCGCTTCCACGGCGACCGATGTGAACCCCTTCTCCCGGATGAGCCGCTTCGTGATTTCGGCCCGGATGCGGTAGAACTCGTGCGTGCCGTGCGACGCTTCGCCGATCAGCACGAAGCGCGCGTCCGCCACCAGCGCCAGCAGCGGATCGAAATCGCCGGGCGCGCCGACGAGGGGATGCGCCCGCGCCCGAAGGTCGTGCGACAGCTCCCGATCCACACCCTGCCTCCCGATTCAGTCGGTCTCCCGGTACTCCTCCACCTCGAGCTTCAGATTGCCGATCTCTCGCTTCAGGTCGTCCAGCTCGGCGGTATGCCGCTCCAGGCCCTTCACGCGGCTTGCCAGGCTCTCGAGCCGCTGCTCGAGGCCCGCGAGCTTCCGCAGGAGCTGTCCTCCACTGGTGTTGGTTGTGGTCACGGTCTCCTCCGGGTCGATGGAACGGCTGCTGATCCTACGCGTATGCCGTAACATCGTCTGGTAGCATGAGCGAGGGTTGAAACGAGTGTGAGAGAGGATCAGGGCTGAGCGCACCGCGGCGCCGCGATTTCAGCGCTTTTCGAATCGTCCGGAGCGTTCACCGATCACGATGCGATACACCACCGCGTGCCGGCCGGTGACGTCGGCGCGGTGTACGGCGGATGGATCCAGCCCGTGCGAGGGAACGGCCGTTTCGCTGGTGACCAGCGGCAGCAGCCGGTCCATCAACAGGCCCATCGCATGGGCCGCGGCGGTGCCGCGCAGCTCCTCGAAGCGCCCCCAGACGATGACGCTCTGCCAGTTGGCCAGGGACTCGAGGCTGTCCACCTCGAAGCAGACTTCGGGGTTCTCGCGCAGCATGCGCACTTTCATGCCGTCCCCGGTGTGGCCGTAGATCGCCGCGCCGTCGTAGACGAAGGTGACCGGCACGACGTACGTGCGCCCGCCCGCATGGCACCCAAGGCGACCGACGCTTTCCGCGCGCAGCAGCCGGTCGATTTGCGCTTCGGTCAGCGTACCGAGCATGAGCCCCGGCGTCCCAACTAGCGCCGGATGTCGGCCGACGCGCGCGGGGTCGAGCGGACCTCGGGACCCGATGCGATCAGACGCTGCTCCGCCACCGCGCGCACGATGTCCATGCTCGACAGCACGCCCACCAGCCGGCCATCATCGAGGACGATCAGCCGGTGGACCCCGGCCCGGACCATGTACTCGGCGGCGGTATAGACGTCCACGAACGGCGCCACACTGCAGAGGCTCGGCGTCATCGCCTCGCCGACGGTGTGCTCGGCCAGCCGGTCCCACTCGGGGCCGCTGACTTCGGCGAAACGCTCCAGCACGTCCGCGCCCGCGTCCGCCCACTGTTCGTTGAAGAACGCGGCCGGCGCCTCCTCACCTTCGACCCACTCGCTTGGCTCGTTCCATTCCTCGAGCTCGAGCTCGGGCCGCTCGGTGGGGATGCCGGGCGTTTCGCCTTCGAACGCCAGTACGTCGCTCGCCGACAGGACACCGACCAGCCGCCCGCCGGCCGTGACCGGCGCCCCACTCACGTGTCGCTGCGTGAACAGCTCGACTGCCTCGCGCAGCGTGAGGTTGGGATCGAACGTGGCCACGTCCGTCGTCATGAGATCTCGTACGGTGAGCATACCGCCTCCTGGATCGGTTCTTGTCCGAACGATCGTCCGGCGGTCGTGAAGCCGCTGTGAAGTGCGCGCGATCTGCTCCTCTTGCAGTCACCATGAATCCAGAGGCGTACATCTCATCCGGATTTCACGTCTTCCTGTGTGGTCTGGCGATAACCTTCGACTCGTACGCTGGTGGAGGAGGCCCATGGCCCACAAGCAGATGTTGTTCCAGGCTACCGCGCGGGAGAAAGTGCTGCGCGGTGCCACCGCGATGGCCGACGCCGTCCGCGTGACACTCGGCCCGAAGTCGAAGTGCGTCCTCGTCGAACGGAAATGGGGTGCCCCGCTCGTGTGCAACGACGGGGTCACCATCGCCAAGGAAGTGGATCTGAAGGACCCCGAGGAGAACCTCGGGGCCCAGGTGCTGCGCGAGGCCGCCGTCCGCACGGGCGACGTGGTCGGAGACGGCACGACCACCGCCACGCTGCTGGCGCACACGATCTTCGCCGAGGGACTGCGGAACGTGGCCGCGGGAGCGAGCGCCGTGGACTTGAAGCGGGGACTGGACCGCGGGCTGCACGTGGCCGTCGAAGCGCTGCGCAAGCTCTCCCGGCCGGTCCAGAGTCGCAAGGAAAAGGCCCAGGTGGCCACCATCTCGGCGCACAACGACTCCACGATCGGGGAAATGGTGGCCGATGCCGTGGAGAAGGTCGGCGCGGAAGGCGCCATTACCGTCGAGGAAGCCAAGGGAACCGAAACGGTGCTGGAGGTCGTAGGCGGGCTGCAGTTCGACCGCGGATTCCTGTCGCCCTATTTCATCAGCGATCCGGCCAAGATGGAAGCCGTACTGGAGGATCCGATGCTCCTCCTGTACGAGAAGAAGATCACCAACATGAAGGACCTGCTCCCGCTGCTCGAGCAGGTGGCGAAGCTGAACCGGTCGCTGCTGATCGTGGCGGAGGACGTGGAAGGTGAAGCACTCGCGACGCTGGTGGTGAACAAGCTGCGGGGCACCCTGGCCTCCGTCGCGGTCAAAGCCCCCGGCTTCGGCGATCGCCGCAAGGCGATGCTCGAGGACATCGCGATTCTCACCGGCGGGCGCCTGCTGGCCGAAGAAGTCGGCGTGAAACTCGAGCACGTGACGGTGGACGACCTCGGCAAGGCGAAGCGGATCGTCGTGGACAAGGACAACACGACGATCATCGGCGGCGCCGGCGCCAAGACGGCGATCGAGGGACGCTGCCAGGACCTGCGGCGCCAGATCGAGCGCGCCACCTCCGACTACGACAAGGAAAAACTGCAGGAGCGGCTCGCCAAGCTGGCGGGCGGCGTCGCCGTCATCCGTGTCGGTGCTCCGTCGGAGACAGAGCTCAAGAGTCGGAAAGAAGCCTTCGACGACGCCATCAGCGCGACCAAGGCCGCCGTGGCCGAAGGCGTCGTGGCGGGTGGCGGGCTGGCGCTGTTGCGTGCGATCCCCGACGTCGAGCGGGATGCCGAGGCATGCCAGGGAGACGAGCGCACGGGAGTGCTGATCCTGCGGCGCGCACTCGAGACGCCGACTCGGCAGATCGCCGCGAACTCCGGTGTCGATGGCGGCGTCGTGGTGGACCGCATGCGGCAAGGCACGGGGAACTTCGGCTTTGACGCCGCGCGCGGCGAGTATTGCGATCTCGTCGAAGCCGGAATCATCGATCCCACGAAGGTGGTTCGCGTAGCGCTGGAGAACGCCGTGTCGGTCGCGAGCGTGCTACTGCTCACCGAGGCGACCTTGACCGAGCTGCCCGAGCCCAAGCCAGCCGCCACCCGGGCGGCGGAGGAATACTGATGGCGGCGACCGTGACGGGCCACCTGGCGTGGCAGGAGGCTTCCGCTCCAAACGGCACCGGGCCGATACTGGCCGTCGTGCTCGATCACGCGCATGCGCGGCTCTTTCTGGTGAACGGGGAGCGGGCCGCGGAGTTGCCCTGCCTCGTGTCACCGCGGATGCGCGGCGGCAAGTTCCACAGCGACCGGCAGGGCTCCCCCGGATGGGGGGAGGGTGGTTTCCAGCGCCGGCGACGTGAAGAGGAGCGTCGTCACTACGCCGCGGTCGTGCGGCGTCTGGGAGTGCTGATTCGAGCGCACGCCGCCCAGGGTCTCGTGCTTGCCGGCTCCCACGAAGTTGTGGCGGCGTTGGAACACGCCTTGCCGCCGGGTCTGACTCGGTTGGTGGTGGGGACCGCGGCGCTCAATCCGACCGACCTTACGCCCGCTCGGGTGCTGGCGACCGTCCGTGAGGTGCGCAACGCCCGTGGCGGCTTGCCAGTCCAGGAAGCACAGGTGAGCGCCGCGGTCGAGGGCTTCGCGACCACGGGGCGCGCGGTCGACGGCCTCGAGGCCGTGCTGCAGGCGCTCGCGCGCGACCAGGTCCATCTGCTGCTCGTCGGACGGCCCCGCGCGCGTGCAGGATACCGCTGTGCCACATCCGGGCGGCTCGTGCTCACCAAGGTCGAGGCGCATGGGGAGGCAGTGATCCGGGTGCCGGATATCGTGGCGGCCGCCAAAGCGGAGACCGTGCGGCTCGGCGGCTCGGTGGCCGAGATCCACGATCCGGAGCAGGCGGCACGGATCGACGAAGTCGCCGCGCTGCTGCGTTACCGCTAAACTCCAGGAGGACGCTATGGCAGTCGCCAAGGTCACCGAAATCAGCGCGTCGTCGCCGAAAGGGTTCGAGGACGCGATCCAGGCGGGAATCGCGCGGGCCAGTAAGACCCTCGAGCATATCCGCGGGGCCTGGGTCAAGGACATGAAGGTCGTAGCGGAGAACGGACGGGTGAGCGAATACCGCGTCCGGATGAAGGTCACGTTCGTCCTGAAAGACTGAGCACCGCCGCTCCCGTGACCTGTCCCTGGCGCAGCCGCGCCAGCACCTCGTTGGCCTGCTCCAGCGGATAGACCGCCACTTCGGTTCGCACCGGGATCTGCGGAGCCAGCGCGAGGAACTCCTCGCCGTCCTGGCGGGTGAGATTGGCCACCGACCGTACGGTCCGCTCGCCCCACAGGATCTCGTAGGGGAACGCCGGGATATCGCTCATGTGGATGCCGGCGCAGACGACCGTGCCCCCTTTGGTGACCGACCGCAGTGCTGCGGGGACCAGGGCGCCCACGGGGGCGAAGATGATCGCGGCGTCGAGCGGTTCGGGTGGCGCCTCGTCCGAGGCGCCGCTCCACACGGCACCGAGGGTGCGCGCGAACGTCTGCGCGGCAGAGTCGCCGGCGCGGGTGAACGCGAACACCCGCCGTCCTTCGTACCGCGCCACCTGCGCCACGATGTGAGCCGCCGCCCCAAACCCGTAGATGCCGAGCCGTCCGGCTTCGCCGGCAGCACGCAAGGCGCGATAGCCGATGAGTCCCGCGCAGAGCAGCGGCGCGGCGGCCGCGTCATCATACCCTTGCGGGATGGGGAAGCAGAACCGCTCGTCAGCCACGGCGTACTCGGCGTAGCCGCCATCGAGCTGGTAGCCGGTGAGCCGCGCCTGGTCGCACAGGTTCTCGAGCCCGCGCCGGCAGTAGGCGCACACCCCGCACGTCCAGCCGAGCCACGGCACACCGACACGGGCGCCGACCGCGAAGCGCCGCGCCGCGGGACCGCAGGTATCCACCGTGCCGACGATTTCGTGCCCCAAGACGAGCGGCAGCTTCGGATGGGGCAGCTCGCCGTCGGCGATGTGCAGGTCGGTACGGCACACGCCGCAGGCGCGCACCCGCAGCACGACCTGGCTCGGGCCGGGCTGCGGCGTGGGGAGCGTGGCGGCCCGCAACGGACGGCCGGGCGCGTCGAGCAGCATCGCTCGCATCCCTTCAAGCTCCCTTCATCCGGCCTTCAGTCCGGACGCGCGACGTTGCAAGTGCGGGCTCAGGCATTCGCCACCACCAAGGGGGGATCCATGAAAGTCGCCGACATCATGCAGACGACCCTCGAGACGATCGGGACCGACGACAGCGTGGCGGACGCCGTCACTACCATCGCCGAGCAACACGTCTCCGGCCTTCCGGTGGTCGATTCCCGCGGCCGCCTGGTCGGCGTGATCTCCTCCACCGACGTCTTACAGCTCTTGTCCGAGGTCTCCGACGCCGAGCGCCGGGGTGATATCCTGGAGGCCACGCTGGTGCGCGAGATCATGACGGCCAAGCCGGTCACGGTCGAGCCCGATGCGGACGTGCACGATGCCGCGCGCCAGATGCTGTACGGAGAGATCCACCGCCTGTTCGTGGAATACGACGGGGCGCTGGTCGGGGTGCTGTCGCAATCGGACATCGTGGGCGCGGTCGCGGGCGCCAAGCTCTAGGAGGATGTATGCGAGTCGCCGACATCATGCGCACCAATCTGAAGACCATCGATGCGGACGCGACGGTCGCCGACGCGGTCGCCTCCCTGACTGAGACCGGCGTGTCCGCGCTGCCGGTGGTCGATCGACTGGGACGCGCGGTGGGCGTCTGCTCGACCCAGGACGTGCTCGCAGCCGAAGGGCGGTGCCAGGGCCCCGTGGCCCGGGAGCGGCTGTTCGAGCAGACGCTCGTGCTCGAGATCATGACGCCGTGGCCGTCCACCGCGCATCCCGATGAAGACGTCCGCAAGGTGGCGGGGCGCATGCTCAAGGACAAAGTGCAGCGCTTCTTCGTCGAAGAGCAGGGCGCGCTGGTCGGCGTGATCTCGCAGACCGACATCGTGGCGGCGGTGGCGGCGACCCGGGTCTGACGCCGTTCCCGGCCGGTGCTCACACATCGGGGCGCCATTCGCGCAGCAGCTGCTCCAGGTCGAGGTTCGGCGCGATCAAGCAAATGTGACCGTGTCCGCTCAGGATGCGCAGCGTCGCGCCCGACACCCGCTCGGCCATATACCGGCCCTCACGCACCGAGGGGATCAGATGGTCGAGCTCCGATGCCAGAAACAGCGTCGCGACGCGCAACGTGCTCAGGCGCTCGCGCACGTCATAGCGAAGCAGGATCCGCAGGCGCGCGATGTATCCCTCACGCCGGGTCTGGCGGGTGAGCTCGAGAAAGCGGCGGATCTCCGTGCGATGCGTGTAGCGCGAATGGAGCCGAAACGCGGTCAGGCGGCGGATCAGCGGCATCGTGTTCCACGGCATGACGCGCAGCGCCGCGATGGCGATCCGGAGATTGACCTGGGGGAGGAACCGGGAGAACGAGTTGAGGACGACCAGTGCCCGGACGAGATCTGGGTGGGCGAGCGCGAAGCTCAGTGCCACCGTCCCGCCGAACGATTCCCCGATCACGACGGCGGGTCCCGGCCCCACCGACCGAATCACCGCCGCGAGGTCTTCGACCAGCACGTCCATCGTGGCGGCGTCGTCGCGCAGCGTATAGGTCGCGGTCCGGTAGCGCCGGGCGAGCAAGGGGACCTGGCGATGGAACAGCAGGCCCGTCCCGTCCATTCCCGGTACGAGCACCAGCGGTGGCCCATCACCTGCAACGGTGACCTGCGGATCGTACGGCGGGGACATGTACACCTTAGATAAGGTCCTGCGCCTCGCCTGTGCAGTCCTCACCAGCTTCGTTGTGGAGAGCGTCATCTTCGGGGTGTCGGTGCTCCCGGCGGTGTTGTTCTGGGAATGGCATATCCGGCGGCTGGTGGCGGCAAACTGGATCCGGATTGTCGTATTGTCGATGTCCCTGGTTCCGGCCTATCTGTTGTTCGCCGTCTCCCTGATGCTGTGGTCGGCGCTGGCCATGCGCCTGCTCGGCTGGCGGACTCCGCCCAACGCCGAGCTCCGCATCGCGGATGTCGATTGGCCCCTGCTCACCTGGGCGCGGTACGCGGCCGCGACGCACCTCGTCCGCGTGTTCGCGGGGACGCTGCTGCGGGCGACCCCATTGTGGACGCTGTATCTGCGGCTCAACGGGGCCCGCCTGGGACGGCGC
>JBGQHV010000040.1:0-21439 GCA_041498155.1 Gemmatimonadota bacterium
GAGCCCCCTGAGCACCGAGTCCAGGAACGCGCGGATCACGGCCCCGCGAAGGCGCACGTGATCACTCGGGCCTGAGGGCGCGGCGATGCTGAGCCATCGGCCGCCGGCTCGACCCGAAACGAGGGCGTTCGCGGGATGGAGCTCGACCTCCACCTGCGCTCGAGCATCGCCACGCGCGGCTCCCGCCGCCAACATCACCACGAACCCGTGGCTCGCCAGGAAGACGGCGGTCGCTGTGTCGGACGGTGGCGCCGAGTCCGACACGGCACGCAGCAACACGAGCGGGAAGCGGCCGGTGTCGGCCACGGGATACCACACGGAGACCGCTCGGCCGCCCCGCGTCTCGAGACGCATGCCGACCTCGTGCCGTCCGGGACGCAGCGCGTGCGTGAGGCTCGGGCTTTGCGACGCCGCGACGACGCCGGGGCAGAGCCCGAGCGCCGCCGCGAGCACACCGGCCCGCCAGCTCATGGGAAGGGGCGCGGCATCGGCCGTGGTATGGGCCACGGCCACGGGTTCACCTGGCCCCGGCCCAGCGCGCGGGCCGCGGCGGCCCGCATTTCTGGATCGGCGCTCTTCAGCACCTCCACGAACACCGCGCGCGCGGCGTCGTCGTCCATCTGCGCGAGCGCCCACAACGCGGCGCGCGCGACGTCGTGATCGGCATCGCGCACGGCGTCCCGGAGCGCCATCGCCGTGGTCGCATCGGCTATCTGTCCCAGGGCCCAGGCCGCCCGTTGACGCACGTCCGAGGTCTGATCTTTCAGAGCGGCCGTCAGCGCCGCCGGCGCGTGGTCCGTGCCGATTTGCCCGATGGCCCATGCCGCATGGCCGCGCACCTCCGCAGCACTGTCGGTCAGCGCCGCGCTCAACGCAGGGACGGCAGCCGCCTCCCCGATCTGCCCCAACGCCCAAGCCGCGTTCGAGCGCACCCGGGAGCTCTGGTCGCCGCGCAACGCCGCCCCGAGCGGCTCCACCGCCGCCCGGTCACCGATCTGGCCCAGCGCCCACGCCGCACGCTCCCGCACCAGCGGCTCCGCGTCGTCGGCGAGCCGGCGGGCCAGCGCGGGAACGGCATCGCGACTTCCGGCCTGCCCGAGCCCCCAGGTCGCCATCTCGCGCACGTCGCGATCGGCGTCGCCCAGCGCGCGGGTGAGGGCTGGGATCGTCTCGGACGCATCGATATGTCCCAGCGCCCAGACGACCACGCGCCGGACCGCCGGGCTGCGATCGGCGATGGCGTCGGCCAGCGCGGGGATCGCGGCGCGCGCCCCGATCATGCCGAGCGCCTCGGCCGCGGCGAGCCGCACTCGTTCGTCGGTATCGTCCCGCAACGCCGCAGCCAGGGCCCGCACCGCGGTCGAATCGTCCAGGCGACCGAGCGACTGCGCCACGGCGGCGCGCACCGCGGGGGCGGCGTCGCCGAGGCTGCGACTCAGCGGCGCCACGGCGCGCGCGTCGTCGAGCCCACCCAGCGCCCAGGCGGACGCCGTGCGCACGTCGGGATCGGCATCGCGCAGGCGGGCGATCAGGGGCTCGACTCCGGCCGCGCTCCCGGCGAGCCCCAGCGCCACGGCCGCCGCCGCTCGCGTCCCGGACGCGGGGCCGGCGAGGGCGCGGAGCAGGCCTGCCGTGACGGCGGGCGACTCGGTGCGCGCGACGAGCCGCGCCGCGATGGTGCGCACGCACGGATCGTCCGCGGCCAGGCCATCGAGCAGCACGGAATCGGACGCGCTGCTGCGGTCGCGCTCGAGCGCCCATTCCAACGCCCGCGAAGTGTCGCTCGAGAACAGCGGTGGCGTCCAGGGACCGTAGCCGTAGCGGGCTTCGACGGCGCGGGCGGCGAGCCCACACATGATAGCCGGCGCGCCGTGCGCGGCGGCGAGCACATCCGACGCCCACTGACGCTCTCCTCCGGGGCTTCCGGCGCCACTGCACACCAGCACGGCCACCAGCGCGCTCAATCCCGATCGCTCCATCGCAATGCCCGTCATCGGATCCTCCGTCGAATGAATGCTGAAATTTCAGCACTATGCTGAATAATCAGCATTGCTCGAACGGATGTCAAGCCGGGGGGTGAAGCGAACCGGGCGCCTCGCGGCGCCCGGGTGGAAGCGTCAGCGGACGATCGGCATCGGCCAGGGCCAGGGCCAGGGATCCCCGCGATTCCCAGCCAGCGCGCGGGCCGCCCGGGCGCGCACTTCAGGGTCGCGATCCTCGAGCGCCTGAAGCAGTGCGCCCTGGGCGGCGTCTCCCCCGATCTGCCCGAGGGCCCACAGCGCAGCGCGGCGCACATCCGTCGTCGAATCGCGCAGGGTGGATGCCAGCCCCGGCACCGCACTGGAATCGGCGATCTGCCCCAGCGCCCACGCGGCCCGCAGCCGGACGTCGGCCGATGGATCCCGCAGCGCGGCGATGAGCGGGACGGGCGCGCTCGATGGCGCAATCGACCCCAGGGCCCAGGCGGCGCGGCCCCGGATCTCGGCGGATGCGTCGCGCAGCACCGCGGTGAGCAACCCGACCGATGAGGGATCCTCGATCTGCCCGAGCGCCCAGACCGCCATCCCCCGCACGTCCTCGGAGGAGTCTCGTTGCGCCGCGACGCCCAGCGCGCCGGACGAGCCCCGGCTACCGATCTGCCCCAGGGCCCAGGCGATCATTTCGCGGACCTTCGCCGCGGGTTCGCGCGCGAGATGTGCGGTGAGCGGCTCGACTGCGGTGGTCGCTTCGAGCTGGCCCAGCGCGTAGGCGGCGTCCTCGCGCACCGAAGCTACGGAATCCCCCAAGGCGCGGACGAGCGCCGCGATCACGCCGGCCGAGTCCCTGCCCTGCGCGTTGGGCGTGGCCGACGGACGCGTGGCCCTTGGAGGCGTGGCCGAAGGCCGCCGGGGGACGCTGACGAAGTCCTGGGACTGCTTCGCGACCTGGCTTTCCGGCCGCGGACCCGGCTGCTTGATGTCCGCGTCCCGGGTGGGGACGAGTGCCGCCAGCGGGATTACGAGCGCGAGGGCGAGCGCGCCGAGTATCGCGGCGTGCCGGCCCGAGGCGGGCTCGCGCCGGGCGGCGCGTTCGAGGATCGCGAGCATCCGGCCCTCGAACTCGTGACGCTGCGCCATCGGGAGCGCGATCGCCGGCGTGCGGGAGCGCGCCGCCCGGCACACAATCTGGAGCAGATGATCGGCGTATTCGGAGGGACGCGTGCCCACGCCCAGCACCAGATCATCACACGCCCGCTCGCTCTCGATCCGAAGCTTGCGCGCCGCCATCCACACGAGTGGATGGAACCAGTACAGGGCGCAGGTCACCTGGCCGATGGTGTTCACGATCAGATCGTAGCGGGTGAGATGCGCCAGCTCGTGGAACAGCACCGTGCGGCGGCGGCGGTCGTCCCACTCGGCGGCCCCGATCGGGAGCACGATCGCGGGGTGCCACACACCACAGGCGAAGGGCATCGGCAGCCGGTCGCTCATCACCAGCCGGGGGAGCCGCTCCAGCGCAAGCCGGTCGGCGGCCTCGAGCAGCGGACGCCGCCATTCCGGTGCGTCGAGCGGAGTCCCGTGGCGCACGACGCCGCGGAGCACCAGAGCGCCCACGGCGAGACGTCCCAGAAGATAGAGAGCACCAAGCGCCCACAGTCCCAGCAACAGCACGAACCACGAGGCCGGTGTGACGCGCTGCCACCAGCTCGGTTTCGGAGTGGTGGGTTGGGGCTCGGCGGCCTGCCCAACCGCAGCGGCCGGTGCGGATCCGGTTACCGGTGTCACAGATGGCGGCGGCGGCACGCTCGGAACGACCGTGCTCGACGGCGCGGCGGCCGGCGCGAGAGTGACCACGGCGACCCGCCACGGCAGGACCGCGCTCACGAACGGAAGGACGAGCATGGCCGCGATGACGGTTCCCCACACGAGGTGACGCAGCGACGCAGAGGCGCGGCGCAGCACGACGGCGACGCCGGCCGCGACGAGGAGCAGCGCCGTCCCCTTTAACAGAGTCGAAGCGATCCAGATGGCATCCACGGTCAGCGTCCTTCCTCGCCGGCCCGGCGAATCTCGCTCGTGAGCCGGTGAATCTGGTCGTCGGAGAGGTCGAGATCGGAGCGGTCGAGCAGCGCCGCCAGCGCGCGCTCGGCGGAGCCGTCGAAGAACGTATTCACCACGTGATCGAGTGCGGCCTTGCGGGCTCGCTCGCGGCCCAATGCCGGAGCGTAGACGTAGCGCGGGCCGTCGGCGCGGTGGGTGATGTGGCCTTTTTCCTTGAGCACGCGCAGGATCGAACGTACGGCCGAATAGGTCGGCGGATCTTTCAGGTCCTCCATCACCTCGGCAACCGTCGCTTCCCCGCGGCGATAGAGGACATCCATCACCTCCCGTTCGCGCCGGGAGAGGGTCTGTCGTGCGTCCGCCATGATGCCGCCTCGATGCTGAAATTTCAGCACAAGGTAGTGATCGCTATCCCGGACGTCAACAGGCAAAGCGGATGCGGAGGGTGTTGGGCTATTCCCCCAGGAGTCGTCGATCGGGTCGCCGCAGCGCGGGCCCCGGGGCCAGCTCGAGGGCCAGGGCGGCCAGCCGGTCCGCCACCTGCTGGAGCTCCGCGGCGCGGCGCCGTGAGCTCCGGCTGTACACCGTGCGGGCCACCGTGAGCGTGGTAGCCAGCCACAGGGGGACGATCGCCAGCAGTCCCAGCGGCGAGACGTGCAGGCTGGCAAACGTCCCCATGATGGGGCCCATACCGCCACCGCCCATGCCGCCGCCGATCCCGCCGAAGATGCCACCGATCAGATTCGAGAGGCTCTCCTGGACGATTATCCGGGTCTGCCCACCGCGCACCGATACGGCCACTTCGAGACTGCGACGCGTCGAGGTGACGGCGGACGTCCAGGTGAACGAGCGGCCGAGCTGGCTCACATGTCCCACATTCTGGAGGATGCGCCGGATCTCCTCGACCATCGTGGGGAATTCCTCATCGGGGACATCCACCGGCACCACCCGCTCGAACAGGAGGCGCGTCGGGCCGCCGATCAACCGCTGAACGCCGGGGGAGCCGACCGCCGTACTCCCCGGCGTGGGACGGGCCAGGGATTGGGCCGCCGAGCGTACGACCTCCGGAGCGATGCCCACTTCGGCCGCCAGCGCCTCGACACCCCCGATCGTCATGGCGCCGCTCTCGGTCGGTGTCGTCGCCTCACGTTCAGCGGCGCGCTTGACGATCTCCTGCACCTCCCCCTCACTGTAGCGGCGGCGCGCGGCAAGGGCGGGAACGGGAGGGCTCGTCAAGTCCTCGATCAGGGCCGCGGGCGACGCGGTCCGCTGGTCGTGCCGAATGGCCAGTCCGCGCACCAGCGCCGCCTCGACGCGACCGCCCACCTCGGTGAGCCGCGTGCGGTGCGCCGCGATCGCGCCGGCGAACCTCCCCGACCGCACTTCGTCTTCGGTCGGCCAGCGCCCGGGCAGCTCCCCGACCAGCATCTCGTAGATCACGACCGCGAGGCTGTAGACGTCGCTTCGCGCGTCGAGATCGGTGAGCCCGGCGGCCTGCTCGGGACTCATGTAGCCCGGAGTGCCAATGGGGAACCCGGTGCGGGTGAGGTTGACGCCGCCCGCCGAGGTCACCGCCTTCGCGATACCGAAGTCGGCGACGACCGGGTGTCCCTCGGAGAAGAGGATGTTCTCGGGCTTGATGTCGCGGTGCAGGATCCCCATGCGGTGCGCGTAGGCGAGCGCTCCCGCGACCGGTGTCGCGATCGCGAGGGCGCGCTCGGGGCTCAGCCGGCGCTCCTCCTGCAACGTCTGCCGCAGCGATCCCCCGTCCACATAGGGCATGACGTAGTAGAGCTGCCCGTCCGCTTCCCCCGAGTCGTACAACGCGAGAATGTGGGGGTGGGTGAGGTGCGCGGCGATCGCGATTTCCTTGAGGAACCGCTCGACGCCCAGATGGGCCACGAGTCCGGGCAACAGAACCTTGAGGGCGACCTGCCGCTGGTGCTTCTTGTCGAAGGCCAGATAAACGCTCGCCATGCCCCCACGGCCGAGCAAGCGGCGCAGCTCATAGCGCCCGGCGAGCGCCGTCTCGAGGCTGGCGGGAATGTCTTCCTTCACGGAGGGGAATATACGGACGGGTGTCGCGTTTGCTCCCAGCTGCCGCAAAAACGCCCTCACCCGCTACTATGAAACCCGGCATGATGCGACCGCCCCCCGAACCGAAGCGATCCATGTCTCCGCATAGCCGCCAGCTCCGCTTGGCCCTGCTCTTGATCCCTGCCGCCGCCGCCCCCGCCGTCGGGCAGGCAGCCTCCGCCGATCGCTACGAGACCGTGTTCGCCGCGCTGCAATCCATGGCACCGCGGGGCGATCGGGTGGCGACAGTCCGGAGCGTCACGCTCAAGCGCGACGCCATCGTGCTTCATCTGGATGACGGACTGCTGTTCCTCACGACCCCCGTCGCGGGGCGCACCATCGGAGCGGTATTCGTCGGCCGGGGATCGGTCTCGTTCGCCCCTCCCCTCCCGATCGAGCGCGGGGAGCTGAAGCGGGTGCTGGGCGATACACTGATCGACGCGCCGATCACGGCGGCCGTGCTCCTCTTCACGGACTCCACCGAATCCGAGCTGGCGCGTCAGCTGGCATACCAGGCCGGCACGGGCGCCGGCGCCGCCACCGGCGCGCTGCGCGACGCCCTGGGGATGCTGCTCGACGACGACGCGCGGCAGGTCGTGCAATCGACGCTCATGACCGCTCTGCTGAACGGCCTGACGGACGGCTCCTTCTACGCCCATGTGAAACGCGCGCGCGGTCGGGATCTCATGTTTCTGGTCGATCCCGACGAGCCCGAAGCGATCGCGCTGCTCCGCGGCGGGGGCCCCAACGGCCCGAAGGTCCAGGTGGTCTCGCAGTTCCCGCGGGCCGAGCGACTGGGTGACACGATCACGGTACTGAACGGGGCGCTCGACCCGCTCAAGCTCGAGTCCTACCGGATCGAGGCGACGGTCGCCAAGGGACTGGGGTTTTCCGCGACCGCCACGGTGCGCGTCACCGCCCGGGAGGACGGCGTCCGCTGGGCCCCATTCCGGTTGTACAGCGACCTGCGCGTGGACTCGCTGAGCGATGGCGCGGGCGTGCTCGACACGTTCTTCCGCGCTCGGAGGAGTTCGGAGCTGTGGGTGCGGTTCGATCCGCCGCTCCGGACGGGAGAGACGCGCAGCGTGCGCGTCGTCTACCACGGCGACGTGATCGGCTCCGGGTCACTGATGGATCAGTTCCTGCCGACCGGCGCCATCCGCTTCCAGCTCCCGCCCGCGATGGACCAATGGCTGTTCGTCAAGACGTCCGACTCCTGGTTCCCACGCTACGGCGCCGGACAGGCGGCCATCACGGACCTGACCTACCACGTGCCAAAGCGCTACCGCCTCGCGAGCGTGGGACGGCTGGTGGACTCGCGGCTGGACGGCGACGTGGCGACGACCCACTGGGTCACCGACCGGCCCGCCGACCAGGTGTGCTTCAACCTGGGGGATTTCGAAGAGACGAAGATCACCGACCCGAGAATCCCACCAGTGACGGTGCAGATGAACACCGAGGCGCACCGGCACCTCGACGAGCTGTTCATGGGGCAGACGAATCCGCAACAGGATGTCGCGGCCGACGTGGCGAACAGCCTCGCCTTTTTCTCCCGGGTGTATGGCGCCCCGCTCGACAGCGAGTACTACGCCACCGAAGTCCCCTTTCCCTACGGTCAGGCGTTCCCCGGCCTGATGTATCTGTCCGTGTGGACCTTCGAGACGCTGAACGAGAGCGGCGGCGAGGAGACGTTTCGGGCGCACGAAATGGCCCACCAGTGGTGGGGGATCGGCGTGGCACCGGCGGGGGACCGGGATGTCTGGCTGTCGGAGGGGTTCGCCGACTTCTCGGGGCTGTGGTACATGCAGACGATCCTCCACGACAACGACCGCTACTTCAAGGAGCTCGCCGCCCGGCGCCGCCGGATCCGGGCCCGCGCGACCAACGCGCCGCCGATCGGCCTCGGGTGGCGCGTCGCCCAGACCGACGATCCGCGGGACTACTCGGTCGTGATCTACGAGAAGGGTGCGTGGGTGCTGCAGATGCTGCGCAATATGATGCTGAACTTCCGCACCATGAACGAAGATGCGTTTACCGCGATGATGCAGGATTTCTACGCGCAGTACCGCGGCGGACACGCCTCCACCAGGGACTTCCGGCGCGTGGTCGAGCGCCACACCGGCATCGCGATGGGCTGGTTCTTCGACGAGTGGGTCGACGGGACGGCCATCCCCACCTACACCCTGTCTTGGACCACCGAGTCGCAGCCGGACGGCCACCCGCTGCTGCACCTCCGGGTGCGGCAAGAGGGGGTCCCGCCCGGCTTCGTGATGCCGGTGCCGCTGCGCATCGTGTTCCCCGATTCGTCGCAGGCATTCGTGCGCGTGAACGTGCGCGGGACGTCGACCGAGGCGACGCTCCGCCTGCCCGCGGCGCCGTCCTCGCTGGAGCTCAATCCGCTCGGATCGGTGCTCGCCGAGGTGAAGACCGAAGCCTGGCACTGACCGCCCCCGTCTTGCCACTCGCGCACCGACGTGGCATTCTACGGACGGGCGGCGATCCACGCCCAACCTCATCGACCCTCCCCCAGCGGGGGTCCCTGTGAGGCAAAGGGGGGCAGACTCCCGGATCCCTTCGCGTGAGCCTTTGCGTCGCCACTGGGCGTCGCTGCTGGGGGGCAGCCCGTGGCTCGACCAAAGGACGGGAATCATGACTGCCAATAAGGACTTCAAGCGCATCGTTCGCGCCCGCATGCGGAAGACGGGCGAGTCGTACACTGCCGCCCGCGTCCAGCTGCTCAAGAGGCGAGACGCACCTTCCAACACGTCCATCCCGGCCGCGATCGCGCCCGCCCAGTACGCGGCGCTGGCGGGATACTCCGACGCCGCAGTCAAAGCGAAGACCGGGTGCAACTGGGAGCGGTGGGTGAAGGCTCTCGACTACAAGCAGGCGCACACCTGGTCGCACGGCGAGATCGCCGCTTACGTGCACAAGGCGTACAAGATCCCGGACTGGTGGAGCCAGATGGTCACCGTCGGCTACGAGCGAATCAAAGGCCTGCGGGTGATCGGCCAGCGCCGTGACGGCGGGTTCGAGGCATCCAAGAGCAAACTCATGGCCGTCCCGATCTCACGCCTGTACCGGGCGTGGCGCGACGCGCGGCTGCGCGCCCGCTGGTTGCCGGATGTGCGCCCCGTCATTCGCACGGCGACGCGCAACAAGTCGATGCGCGTGACCTGGCCGGACGGGACACGGGTCGACGTCGGCTTCCTCGCCAAGGGCCGGGCGAAGAGCCAGGTGGCGATCCAGCACGGCCGCCTGCCCGATCGCGCGGCCGTCGCTCGAACAAAGGCGTACTGGGCCGAGCGGTTCGCCACCCTCGCGGAGCTCCTCGCGCAGATGTGATGGAGATGTGATGGACTGGTGGCGCGACGACTGTCAGGGGATGGTAGGAGCCTGGCAGTCGTCGCACCGCCGCCGACGAAACGCGTAGGTTAGGCCCGATGCTCCTCCCCCTGATCGTTCCGCTCCTCCTGTTCGGCACCGGCCCATACTCGGGCATCGCGGGCCAGACCGAGGTGACGGTGCCGCGGCTCGCGGAGACCGGACTCGTCGTCGACGGCAGTCTCACCGAGAGTGTCTGGTCGCAGGCGGCGCTGCTCACCGGCTTCTCCGAGTACACTCCCGTCGATGGACGCCCGGCGGAGGATTCCACCGAGGTCCGGGTGTGGTATTCCCCCACCGCGATCTGGTTCGGCATCCGCGCCTTCGAGTCGCACAGCCCGGTCCACGCGACGCTGGCGAACCGCGATCGCATCGCCAACGACGACTGGGTCGAGATCCTGCTCGACACCTTCGACGATCACCGCCAGGCGCTGGTGTTCGGCGTCAACCCGCTGGGCGTGCAATCGGACGGGACGTTGAGCGAAACGCAGGCCGGATCGCGCGACACGGTGGACCGGTCGGCGGACTTCGTCTATCAGTCGCAGGGCCACGTCACCGACTACGGGTACGAGATCGAGATCCGCATTCCCTTCAAGAGCATCCGGTATCAGCCGCGCGAGGCCCAGGAGTGGAGCCTGAACATCGTGCGCGCGGTGCAGCACTCGGGGCACCAGCAGACCTGGACGCCGGCGCGCCGCGCCGCCGCGTCATTCCTGGCGCAGTCGGGAACGCTGACCGGGCTTTCCGACCTGCATCGCGACCTGGTGCTGGACGTGAATCCCGAAGTGACGGCCACGATCAACGGGGCGCCCGGCGCGGCGCGCTGGGCGTATCAGCGAGTGGACCCGAATGTGGGCGGCAACATCCGCTGGGGCATCACCAACAACCTCACCGTGACCGGGACCGTCCGGCCCGATTTCTCCCAGGTGGAGACGGACGCGAGCCAGCTGGTGTTCGATCCGCGCCAGGCGCTGTTCTTCCCGGAGAAGCGCCCGTTCTTTCTGGAGGGCCTGGAGCAATTCAGCACGCCGAGTGGGCTCGTGTATACGCGGCGGCTGGTGCAACCCGTCGCCGCGGTGAAGCTGACCGGCAAGGTCTCGGGATTCACGATCGGCGCCCTCTCCGGAGTCGACGACCGCACGTACTCGGCCAGCGGCCGCGACCATCCGGTCTACAACATCCTGCGCGCACGCCGCGACCTGGGCGGCGCCTCGACCCTCGGACTCGTCTACACCGACAAGATCGACGGCGGGGACTACAACCGCGTCGCCGGCACCGACGCCCGGATCGTCTTCGGTCAGGTCTATACCGCGCGGGCTCAGATCGCGGGCAGCTTCACACGCAGCGGCGGCCGGACGTTCGCCGCGCCCTTGTGGGCGGCCACGTTCGATCGCACCGGCCGGGAGTTCGGATTCACCTATTCGCTGGGCGGCATCGACCCGGACTTCGTGGCATCGAGCGGTTTCATCTCACGCGCCGGGATCGCGACCGGCACCATCGATCATCGCATCACCCGCTACGGGCGGCAGGGCGCGGCGATCGAAAGCTGGACCGGCGACATCCTGCTGTTCGGACGATGGCGCTATCCGAACTTCACCGCTGGCCACATGCCCGACGACCAGCTGTTCCACATCAACTCGACGTGGGTGGTCCGCGGATGGTCGGTCTACGGTGGTTTGTTCTTCGAGACGTTCCACTACGATCCCACGCTCTACACGGCCTACGCCCTGCAACACACGGCGGGGAGCGTGACCGATACGGTGCCGTTCGTCGGAACGCCACGCATCCCCAACCTCGACGTGCAGATCCAGCTGCAGACGCCCCAATTTCGGAAGTTCGACGCCAACTTGCTGTTCCTGCCGGCCCTTCAGGACGAGAACTTCTTCGAGTGGTCACCCGCGCGGATCATCCTCATCCAGGCCGGGCTGAACTGGCGCCCCTCGGACCGGCTGCGGGTGAGCGCGACGTACCTGCATCAGCAATACTGGCGCAAGAGCGACGGCAGCACCGTGGCGCGTGAGCTCATCCCGCGGCTGAAGGTCGAATATCAGGCGGCGCGCGCCCTCTTCCTGCGGGTCGTGGGCCAATACGACGCGGCGTGGCAGGATTCGCTGCGCGACGACTCGCGCACCAACGATCCGATCCTGATCCGCAATCCCGACACCGGCGTGTACGAGCGCGCCATCGCGCAGTCCAGCAACGGGCTGCGGCTCGACTGGCTGGTCTCGTTCACACCGTCTCCCGGTACGGTGATGTACTTCGGGTACGGCAGCAGTCTGAGCGAGCCGGAAGCGTTCGCGTTCCGCGGCCTGCACCGGCTGCGGGATCAGTTCTTCGCGAAGCTCACGTACCTGTTTCGCGCGTAGCCCCCCGCAGGACGGGCTCCAGGAGTTCCCACACGTTGTCCGCCACGATGCGCGCGCCGGCCTCCGTGGGGTGGATCCCGTCGGCCTGATTGAGGTCCGGATGCCCCGCGACCCCCTCGAGCAGGAACGGGATCAGCGTCGCGTGATTGTGGCGGGCCAGCGTGACAAACAGATCGCGAAACTCCCGGGTGTAACGCGTGCCGAGATTCGGGGGCGCGGCCATCCCCGCGACCACCACGCGGACATCGGGAACGCGCGCCCGCGTCCGGTCGATGATCGCCTGCAGATCGCGGGCGGCGGCCGCGAGGTCCTGGCCGCGGAGCGCGTCGTTGGCACCGAGCTCGAGGATGAGCACCGCGACGCGCTGCGGCTGCTGCAGCAGCCAATCGATGCGTCGCAGGCCGTCGGCCGAGGTCTCCCCGCTCACCCCGGCGTTCACCACGCGGAACCGGAGTCCCGCGGAGTCCACTTTGCGCTGCAGCAGCGCCGGGTACGCCGATTCGGCGACGAGGCCCAGGCCGGCGGTGAGGCTCGTGCCGAAACACAGCACCACCGGCCGGTCGTCGACCGGTGCGGCCACCACGGACGCGCTATCGACCACCGCGGCCCCCGGCCGGCGGGCGTCGCCCTGCCCCGTGCCGCAAGCCGCGCCCAGACCCGCCAGCACCGCGCCCACTATTATTCGCCGCATGATGATCGAAGCCCTGGACCTGGAGCAGACCTACCAGAGCGGCGGCCGGCCGCTCACGGTGCTGCGGCAAATTAACCTCGCGATCGCGCCCCGAGAGTTCGTGGCGGTGATGGGCCCGTCCGGGAGCGGCAAGACGACGTTGCTCGGCCTGCTGGCGGGGCTCGACCGCCCGACCCGAGGTACCATCCGGCTCGACGGCACCGACCTGGGCCCGCTGTCCGAAGACGCCCGCGCCCGGCTGCGCGCCGAGAAGGTCGGATTCGTGTTCCAGACGTTTCAACTGATGCCGACGCTCACGGCGATCGAGAACGTCCTGGTGCCGATCGAGCTCCGGGGCCGAGCGGCGCGCAACGGGCACGCCGCGCGCGAGCGCGCACAGCGATTGCTCGAGCGCGTGGGACTGGGCGAGCGCCTGGACCACTATCCCATTCAGCTCTCGGGCGGCGAACAGCAGCGCGTGGGGCTGGCCCGCGCGTTCGCGGCGGAGCCGCGCATTCTGCTCGCCGACGAGCCCACCGGCAGTCTCGACGCCGAGACCGGCCGCGAAGTCATCGACCTGCTGGTCGAGCTGAACCGCGACGCCGGCACGACGCTGGTGCTGGTCACGCACGACCCGGCGCTCGCGGCCCGCGCCCGCCGCGTCATCCGGCTCTCCGCGGGAACGATCGTCTCCGACACCCGGGCGGAGCCGGCGTGAGGCCGCCCTTCGCGCTCGTCATGGCGTGGCGGGAAAGCCGCGGCAGCCGGCGACGCCTGGCGCTCTACCTCAGCTCGGTGAGCCTCGGCGTCGCCGCGCTGGTCGCGATCAATTCGTTCCGCGCCAACGTGACGGCGTCGGTCCACGCCCAGGCGCGCACCTTGCTCGGCGCCGATCTCGAGCTGCGGTCCCGGTCGCCGTTCCCCGACTCCGTCGAGACCGTGCTCGATTCATTGCATCGCTCTGGGGCGCCGCTCGCCCGGGTAACGAGCTTCGCCTCGATGGCGCTGGCATCCCGCACCGGCCGTACGCGCCTGGTCGACGTGCGCGCCGTGACCGGCGGGTTTCCGTTCTACGGCGCGATCGCCACGACGCCGTCCGGCCAGTGGGCCGGCTTCCGCGGCCGGCGGGCGGTGCTCGTGGACCCCGCCGTGCTCGTGTACCTCGATGTGGCACAGGGCGACACGCTCCAGATCGGCGATGCGCGGTTCGTGATCGCCGGCGTCGTGACCGATGCGCCCGGCGACGTGGCGCTGTGGTCGGCGATCGGGCCGCGGGTGTATCTCCCCGCCGAATACCTCGACGAGACGCACTTGTTGCGGTTCGGCAGTCTGGCGCAGTACCGCGTCTACTTCCAGCTGCCCGAGGACGCGGTGCAGCGATTCCTCAATCGCCACAACAAGCTGTTGCAGCGGTACCAGGTCGCCAGCGAGACGGTCGCCGAGCAGGAGGAGGATCTGACCCGCGACCTGGGCCGCCTGGCGCGCTATCTCGGTCTCGTCGGACTCATCGCCCTGCTGCTCGGCGGCCTCGGCGTGGGGAGCGCCGTGAACGTCTTCGTCCTGGACAAGCTCGACAGCGCCGCGCTGTTGCGCTGCCTTGGGGCACGGCAGCGCACCGTGCTCACGGTCTATCTCCTGCAGGCGATCGCGCTCGGCCTGGTGGGCGCGGGGGCCGGCGTCGTCCTCGGGGTGATCGTGCAGGCGGCGCTGCCCGCGGTGCTGGGCGGCTTCCTGCCACTCGACGTCTCGGTCAGGCTGCAGTGGTCCACCATCCTGGCGGGACTCGGCATCGGCGCCGGGACCGCGGCGCTGTTCGCGCTGCTCCCCCTGTTGCAGCTGCGCGAGGTGAGCCCGCTCCGGGTCTTGCGGCGTGAGCTCGACTTGGGGCCGGGAGCGCGCGCGGCGCGGCCATGGCGGCTGGCGGTGTACGGCGCGATGCTCGCCGGGCTCGTGGGACTCGCGCGCTGGCAGGCACCCCGCCCCATCGTGGGGTACGCGTTCGCGGTCGCGGTACTCGTCAGTACCGCCGCGCTGTGGCTCACCGCGAAGGGCCTGATCTGGGCGACGCGTCGCTGGTTCCCGCGACGCGCCAGCTACGTGGTGCGCCAGGGAATCGCCAATCTGTTCCGCCCCCAGAACCAGACGGTCGCCGTGGTGCTCGCGATCGGCTTCGGCGTCTTTCTGATCACGACGTTGTACGTCGTGCAGCGGAGCCTCATCGATCAGATCGCGCTCGACGCCCGTCCGGATCGACCCAATCTCGTGTTCTTCGACATCCAGGTGGACGAGAAAGACAGTATCACCCGGATGCTCGGCGCCCGCGGCGTCCGGCCGATCGACCTCACGCCGATCGTGCCGGCACGGATGGCCCGCGTGAACGGGCGTCCCGTCGATTCGCTGGCGGCCGATTCCTCGCGACGGCGCAGCCCGTGGGCGCTGCATCGGGAGTATCGCAATACCTACCGCGACACATTGGTAAGCTCGGAACGCCTCACCGCCGGATCGTGGTGGCGCGCCGCGCGCCGGCCGGGGGAGCTGCCGCGGATCTCCGTCGAGCAAGACCTGGCGGCGGAGGCGGGCCTCCGCGTGGGCGATCGGGTCACGTGGAACGTGCAAGGCGTGCCGGTGGAGACCCGGGTCGCGAGCCTGCGGCAGGTGAGCTGGGCGCGGTTTCAGCCGAACTTCTTCGTGGTCTTCGAGCCGGGCGTGCTCGAGCGGGCCCCGCAGACGTTCGTCGTGATGGCGCGCTCCGAGGCGCCCGTCGCGCGGGCCGAGCTGCAGCGCGACGTGACGCTGGCCTACCCCAATGTCGCGTCGCTCGATCTCACCCTGGTGCAGCACACGCTCGACGGCGTCGTCTCCAAGGTGACGCTGGCCATCCGCTTCATGGCGCTGTTCTCGATCGCGAGCGGGCTCGTGATCCTCATCGGTGCGCTGACAGCGTCGCGGTTGCAGCGCGTGCGCGAAGCGGTGTTGTTGAAGACGCTGGGCGCGAGCGGCGGTCAGGTCCGCCGGATCTTCCTGACCGAGTACTGCGCCTGGGGGTCGCTCGCCGCTTTGACCGGCGTGCTGCTGGCGGGGGCCGCCGGGTGGGCCGTCATGACCCGCCTCTTCGAGCTGCCCTTCCGGCTGCCGGCGCTGCCCCTGCTCGCGGTATGGTTCGCGGTGTGCGCCCTCGTGGTCGCGGTCGGGCTGGCGCACAGCCGGGCCGTGGTGCGGGGGACGCCGCTCGCGCTGTGGCGCGCGCTCAGCGAATGATCAGGGCAGCGGCTGCTCCAGATCGATGCGCAGCAGGTCCACCGGGTCGACCGTGATGTCGCCGTAGGAGGCGAACCAGTGCAGGTGCGGGCCGGTCACGCGCCCGGTGGCGCCGACCAGGCCGATGCGCTGGCCGGTCGCGACCGTGTCCCCCGGCGCGACGAGGACCCGGCTCAGGTGCAGGTAGGCGCTGAGCAGTCCCGCGCCGTGATCGATGAAAATGGTCGTACCGTTGAAGTACAGGTCGCCGGCGTACACCACGACGCCGCGGTTGGTGGCCAGCACCGGATCCCCCGCGTCACCGTCGAAATCCGCGCCCAGGTGACGACTCCGCAGCCGTCCGTTGAAGATCCGGCCTCTCCCGAACTCGCTCGTGACCGGCCCGGGGCGCGGCGCCGTAAACGGCCCCTCCCACAAGCGCGCACGGTCGTGCGCCCGGTGCTTGAGACCGCGGACCAGCTCCCGCTCGGTGCGCAACCGGGGGCCGAGCGACTCCGGCGGCTGGACGAAGTCCGGGTCGGTTTGCAGCCGCTCGCTCGGCGCGCGGCGCGTCCCGACCGGCAGGCTGCGGTACAGCGTGTCGCGCGCGCCACCGGCGCGCTCGATCACCAACCGCGCCGTGACGCGGCCGCGGGCCGCGAGCGGCACGGCCCCGATCGCCCGGAACCAGCCGTCGTGCAGCTCGAAGTGCAACGGCTGCCCCGCCAGCTCACCCTGGACGGTGCGCGCGCCGCCGTTTGACGAAGCCTTAACGCCGAGCAGCACGAGAGAGCCTTGCAGCGGCAGCGCGGGTCGCCACGCCACCTGCGACGCGCCTTGCGCCGCGCCGCCGCCTGCGGGGAAGAGGCACAGACACGTCGCGATCGTGAACAGACTCTTCACCATCTGCCAAGACTAGCCACACCCTGACCCAGCTTGAAGGCCTCCAGCGTCGCATCGTGGGCCACTGCGCGTCGCTTGTCGCCCGCGCGTGCCGGCTCTAGACTGGCGGTATGTCGGCAGGCGCATTGCTCGTCTGGCTCGCGGCCACGGCGGTATCCCCACGCACGACGGCGGCCGTCCCGGATTCCGTGCCGGTCGCATGCCGGGATTCCCGTATCGAGACGGGCTTCCGCTGGCACAGCGGATTCTGGCTCAACCTGTACAGCTTCCTGCATCACCAGGCCAAGCAGCGCCTGGGAATTCACAACGACGCGCCCGCGGCCATGGCGGTCGTGTACGACGAGTCCGTCGGACGGCGGCCCTTCACCACGTCGGAACGCGCGGCCTGGGAAGGCATGCTGGCGCGGTTCGCCTCCACTCCATGGGCGACCGGGCTGAGAGACAGCGCGATCCAGCAGGTCAACAACCGGCTGGCAGCCGCCGCGGACGACGACTCGTTGGGCGATGTGGCGGTCGACTCCGGCTTGCGACGCTTTCTGCTGGAGGCCGCGCCGGTGAACCGTGCCATCTGGTGGCCGGTGCACGACCGCCGCAACCGCGAGTGGATCGCCTCGGCCCGGGCGCTCTTCGACCCGCACGCGGCGTGTCTCGCGCGATTGTTGACGGCCGGCCTCGCGGCCCCCTGGCCGGCCGCCCCCATCGACATCGACGTGAGCGTCTACGCGACGTGGTTCGGAGCCTACAGCACCCTCCACCCCCTCCACGTGACACTGTCGAGCAACGCGCGCGGTAACCAGGGAACGCTCGGAGTGGAAACGGTACTTCACGAAACGGGGCATGCGTTGCTCGGCGTCGTAGACTCGGCGCTGACGGCCACGTCGTTGCGGGAACACCGTGCGCTGCCGCCGGAGCTATCCCATCTGGTCCTGTTCTTCACCGCCGGTCAGGACGTGGCGGCGGTCTACCCCGCGCACCAGCCCTACGCCCAGGTATTCAAGCTGTGGGACCAGAACGCGACGGCGCGTAGCTACCGCGCCATGCTGATCCGCGAGTGGGGACCGTACCTGCAAGGTCGGCGCACGCTCGGTGAGGCGATCGCCGCGATCGTGCGGACCCTGCCGCAGGCCGCCTCCTAGGGCACCACCGGCAGCACGATGTGCGAGGGCCGCGCGGGCGTGCTGTATACCCGCTGCGTGGCCGTCGTGAAGTCCGCCGCCGTCGCCCGGTAGATGCTGGGGACGAACCGCTGGGGGTTGCGGTCGATCAGCGGGAACCAGGTGGACTGCACCTGGACCATCAGTCGGTGCCCCTTGAGAAAGACGTGGTCGCGGTCGCGCAACGGGATGCGCCACTCGATGGGCGTATTCGCTACGAGCGCATGCGGGTGCTCGTAGCTCGCGAGATAGCGGCCCCGGCGCACCTCCATCGCGATCGGCAGCTCGTAGCCGTTCACCGAATGCGCGAACGCGCCGGGCGGCGGTCCCGCCTCGGCGTCCCACGCGTTCGGCTGCGCGTTCTCCGGATACACGTCGATCAGTTTGACGATGAAATCGGCGTCCGTGCCCGAGGTCGAGGCGAAGAGGTCCGCCGCGACCTCGCCCGTGATCGTGAGATCGTGATCGAGCGGCGCACTCACGTAGGTGAGGACGTCGGGGCGGTTGTCGACGAACCGCTGATCGGCCACCTCCCAGGTGCGCCAATCGCCTGCAGGGTAGGTCGGGGTGATGGGGCGCTGCCGGTACGGCACCGGGTTCGCGGGATCCGAGACGTATTCGCGGTACCTGCCGCCCCGCGCCGCGGCTGCGGGGGGGTCGAACGACAGCGTGCCGTCGGTGTGAAGGTAGAGGTTCGTGGGCTGCGCCGCGGGGGGCGGCCAGGCGGCGTAGGTCCGCCAGCGGTTGCTCCCCGACTGGAACGTGGTCGCTACCCAGCTTGGCTTCTCGCCCTGGTCGTGCAGGTAGTAACGGAAGAACGGGGCCTCGATCGTCTCGCGGAATTCGCGGGCTGACTCATGACCGCCGAGCGCAATGAGGCCGATACTGTCGCCTTTGGGGGCCTGCCACATTCCGTGAAACCACGGCCCCGCCACCATCAAATTCGTGTGATCGGGATCGTGCTCGGCCGCGTGGCGGAAGATCTGCCACGGTCCCCAGGGGTCTTCCTGGTCCCAGAACCCCGCCACGTTGAGGTTGGGCACGGTGGAGGCATGGAGCTGGTTGACCCACGCTTCCCTTTTCCAGAACGCATCGTAGTCCGGATGGGCGACGATGTCATTCCAGTATGGGATGGAGTCGTGGAGGTAGCGGGTGTTGACGTTGCCGAGCGATCCGAGGGAGAGGTACCAGGAGTAGGTGTCGTAGGTATCGAAGGCGAAGTGCGTGTTCTGGTTCTTGTCCGCCTCCTCGAGCACCGCGTACTCGATCGCGTAGCTCTCCCGCAGGGCGCCGTAGCGGTGCATGTCGTCGTTCATCCACTGGTCGACCGGCGCCGCCTGCTCGCTGATCGCCTTGAGGGCGGGATGCGGATGCAGCAGCGCCAATGCGGTGGTCATGCCGTCGTAGGACACGCCGTACATGCCGACCTTGCCGTTGTTGTTCGGCACGTGATGCACCAGCCATTCGATGCTGTCGTAGGCGTCGGTCGTCTCGTTCGTCGCTATCGAATCTGTCAGGTCCACCTGCGAGCTCAGCTTGAACACGCCCTCCGACTTGAAGCGCCCCCGCAAGTTCTGGATCACGAAGATGTAGCCGTCCTGGGCCAACTCCAGGAAACTCGTCGGCACCACGGGAACGGGGCCCGTCGGCACGCCGTAGGGCGTGCGGCGGAACAGGATCGGGAGCGGCCCCGTGCGATCGGTCGGCGTCAGGATCACCGTTTGCAGCCGGACCCCGTCGCGCATCGGGATCATCACTTCCTCGAAGCTGAAGGCCGGTGTGGCGGGAGGCTGCTGCGCCCGGGCGGTCGTCGCGAACAGCAGCGTGGCGAGAACGCAAAGACGGTTGCGCATGCGCATCTCCTGACGGCGGGTGTTAGGGAGCCGCGGCGGACGGGGTGGGCGCTGCCGGAGCGGCCAAGGAGATCATGGCCCACACCGGCTTGTGGTCACTGGCGTGACGATTGTCGCGCACCACGCCGGTGGCGGCACTGTCGCGCAGCGCGAGACCCTTGAGGAAGATGTGGTCCCAGTTCCAGAAGTGCTCGGTATGCGGGTTGTGCTGCGTAGGCCAGCCGAACCCATGCGCCACGAATTCCCTGCCGATGCCGTGGTTGTTCATGTCGCCGCTCACGACGACGCGCGGATAGGCCGCGGCGTCCGCCAGCACGGCGGCCACCTGGTCGCGCCTCGCGCTCGGGCCTTCGGACAGGAAGGTCGCCAGGTGCACGCTGTACACCCGGACCGGGGTATCGCCCACGAGGATCGTGGCCGCCGTCGCGATCCGCTCCGTCTTCCCGAACCGGGCCAGGTGAGGCAGCACGATCTTCGCATCGGCGACGATCGGCCAGCGCGAGAGAATGGCGTTGCCGAAGTCCCGACCCGTCTTGGGATGTATCGTCGCGGGATAGTAGACGTAGGACATGCCGAGCGCCTGCGCGATGCGGCTCGTCCCGGGGGCGTCCATTTCCTGCAGCGTGATGACGTCGGCCATCGCGAGCGGAGCGGTCGAGCCGAGCAACGCAATCGCAGAATCGATCTGGCGCGCGAACTGGATGTTGAAGGTGACGAGGTGGAACGCCGCTACGTCCGACACCGGCCGGGGCGTGCGTCCGCCGGCATAGCGCGGGCCCGGGCTCGTGTAATTGAACGCCGTCGCGCAGCCGGCCACGCCGACCACGAGGCCCGCCGCGAACACGATCCACAGTCGCCTGCGCATCCCGTAATGTAGCGCGGGACGGAAGCGCGCGGTCACTTGCGCGTGATGTTGAACGATGCGCTGACGGCCGACAGCGGGGGTTGTACCGTCGTGGCCCGCAACGTGTAGAGGAACCCCGGCTTGTCGATCGCCAGATTGGAGAACGTGGCGACGCCGGCGACGGCCGCGACGCTCGTCGTCCCGGACAGTCTCGCACCGGTCAGATTCGTGCCGAGGGTCATGGTGACGATGCCGCTAAAACCGGTGTCCGTCTGCCCGTTCGCGTCCTGTGCCGTCACGACTACCGGGGGCGAGATCGGCATCCTCACGCGGGTGGAGGTCGGCTGGACCGTGAAGACGAGCCGTACCGGAGGCGGCAGGACCCGGTAGGTGAAGTCGGGATCAGTCTCGGGATTCCCCGGGGCCGCCGGGAACGCGACCCAGCCGCTGGTGCGTCCCTGGTCGTCGCGGGTCTGGGCTTGCCAGTGGTAGCCGACGTTCTCGCTCACCGGACCCACCGTCACGGTCGCCGTGCTGCCGCTCGGGCTCAGGGGACTGGAGGCCGTGGGCTGGCCGGTGAATGGCTGGCCGACCGGCGCGATTTCCACGTCGAGCAGGACCTGGCGGCCCGCGTTGGGCTCGCTCACGACGCCGCTCAGGACGACCGTGTTCGCCACGGCAGTACCGCCCACCGGGATCGGCGAGCCGTCGCCGCTCTGGCGCTGTGCCAGCAGCGTGGGTGGATCGGGCCGGTTCGTTCCGGCGACGCCGAAGTCGGTCGCCGACTCGGCGTTCCCGCCGTAGGAGACCCAGGCGCTCGTGTCACCCGACTGATCCATCGCCCGCGCGCGCCAATGGTACGACGTACCGCCCGGCAGTGGGCCGACCACCGCCTGCATCTGTCCGCCGTCC
>JBGQHV010000041.1:0-21249 GCA_041498155.1 Gemmatimonadota bacterium
AACTGCCAGCATCGGCCTCAGGAACCGCCACAAACTGGTCCCGCCACGCTTCCACCGCGTCGCGCGACGTCACGCCCGCGAATCCGAGCAACATCTCGCCGTGGTACGCCCGCCGCCGCGCCACGACCAGCGGCCCCGCGAGCACCTGCCGTCCCTCGTCGACGATCCACACCTGCGCCTTCGGCTGCAGCACCGCCCCAGGAGTGTCCACGAGGGGCACGACGGACACCTCTCCGTGCTGCCCGTGCGGCTTGCGCAGCCGCGCGACTATGCGGTGCGTGACCCGAACACTCCGGCCCGCTTGAGGAGCGACCGGACCGTGTCGGTGGGCGTGGCGCCTTTGGCGAGCCACGCCACCGCCTTGTCCTTGTCGACCTGCAGCACCGCCGGGTTGGCGCGCGGGTTGTAGTGTCCGATCGTCGCGACCGAACGCCCGTCGCGGGCGGCGCGCTGATCCGCGATCACGATGCGGAAGAACGCCTGGCCCTTCCGGCCCACGCGCCGCAGTCGAATCCGAGTTGCCATGAGTCCGCCCTCTACATCCGTTGGAGAAACTTGCGCATCTGCTGGAACTGCTCCAGCAGCCGGTTCACTTCCTGCACGGGCCGCCCCGATCCCTTCGCGACCCGCAACCGCCGCGACCCGCTCAGGATCTTCGGTTCGGCCCGCTCTTCGGGCGTCATCGACAGGACGATCGCTTCGACGTGCTTCAACCGCCGATCGTCGGCCGGCAGGGCGTTCAGCGCCTTCGCCGGCACGCCCGGGAGCAACCCGAGCATCTGCTTCATCGGACCCATGTTCTGCATCTGCTTCAGCGCGACGAGAAAATCCTGCAGGTCCATGCCGCGCTTGGATCGCGCCTTCTTTTCGAGCTTCAGCGCGGCTTCGTGGTCGATCGCGGCGGCCGCCTTCTCCACCAGCGCCACCACGTCGCCGCGCCCCAGGATGCGGCCGGCCATCCGCGCCGGATCGAACGGCTCGAGCGCGTCGGTTCGCTCCCCCACGCCGATGTACACGATCGGCGCTCCGGTCGCCGCGTGGATCGACAACGCCGCCCCGCCGCGCGCGTCCCCGTCGAGCTTCGTCAGGATGACGCCGGAGAGGCCAACCCCCTCCTGAAACCCGCGCGCGATCCGCACCGCGTCCTGCCCCGTCATCCCGTCGGCCACCAGCAGCACGCCGCGCGGCCGTACCGCTTCCTTCAACGCCTTCAGCTCGTCCATCAGCTCGACGTCGACCTGCAGCCGGCCGGCGGTATCGACGATCACCGTGCGGCAGCGCGCCTTCTCGGCTTCGCGCAGCGCCCCGCGGACATGCTCGACGACACCTTTCCCCCGTCCCTCGTCCCCCGTCCCCAAGACCGGAACGCCGACCTGCGCCCCGAGCTGCCGCAGCTGCTCCATCGCCGCCGGCCGCTGCAGATCCGCAGCCACGAGACACGGCGCTTTCTGCTCGAGCTTCAACCGCCGAGCGAGCTTCGCCGCGGTCGTCGTCTTCCCTGACCCCTGCAATCCCACGAGCAGGATCACCGTGGGCCCGACGCTCGCAAACTCCAGATCGCGACGCGTGCCGCCGAGCAGTGCCGCCAGCTCGTCGTGCACCAGCTTCACGACCTGTTGCCCCGGGTTCACCGCCTTGAGCTGGATCGTCCCGACGGCCCGCTCGCGCACCCGCTCCACGAAATCGCGCGTGACATCGAGACTCACGTCGGCCTCGAGCAGCGCGCGGCGGATGTCGCGCAGGGCGTCGCTCACGTCCTGCTCCGACAAGACACCCCGACCAACGAGCCGCTGGACCACACCGGAAAGTCGCTCGGTCAGGGCCGTAAACATAAGCCACGCAAAATACTTAGCCGGTAGGCGGAAACCAAGAGGCGAGAACTGGATGTGGGATGTCGGTTGTGGGACGTGGGTTGCCCCACATCCAACACGCAACATCCTGCCTATCTCACGATCTTCACGCCGGGCAGGGCCTTCCAGCCGACCCATTCGTGTGGCGCATCCACCAGTCGCGCCCCAGGCCGACCGTCGATGGTGAGCGCGTCGACCCGGTAGCGACGACCGGCGTTGCCGGCCCGGCGCTCCGTCCAGGCGGAAGTCAGGGTGCGGACGAAGCGGTCGCGGGCGGCGGTGTCATCCCACACCGAATACCACACCAGCGCGTCCGCGTGCGCGCCGTAGACCCGGTAGCGGTCGCCGCCCCATCCCTGGGCGGCGGTGCGACTCCGGTCCTCGGTCGAGTCCCGCAGGAGCTCGCTGAACAGCAGGCCGGTCTCGAACTCACCCAAGCCATCCTCGTAGCGCACGGTGTCGCCCGCTGGCCCTGCGAACGACAACACAACCGGTTCGTCGCGCGCTGCGTAGCGGTCGGGGTGGAGGATCTGTTCCGTGGAGGTGGGCATGGCGGGGCCGTACGGCTCCCGCCCGGGATACGTGCGGACGAACCAGGAAATGAAATCGGCGCCCCCCAGATACGGGAAGATGAGCGTCTCCCGCAGCCAGAGCGGCGCTCCCGAAAATGCGGGCATTTCCGCCTGCAGCTGGGCCATGGCTTCACGCTGACGCCAGAACCAGTGCTCGGGCAGACTCTCGGGATGCTGCTCTGGCATCAGAATCGAGATCTGATAGAACGTCGCTTGCCCTTCGAGTACCGACTGCGCCGCCGAGCGCCGATCGTTCGCGCCGTGCTGATTGATGATGGAATCGAGGGGCAGGTATTGATCCTGGAGCGCGTGCACCAGCTCGTGCGACGCCACCAGGCGCACTTTGGCGGGATCTCCTTGATCGGTCGGGATGAACAGCGCCGCCGAATCGGGGTCGTAGTAGCCCGCCACTTGCTCGGTGAGCAGATCGACGATGGTATGGCGGAGGTCGAGCGAATCGGGGATGAGCCCGAACAACTTGTAGGCCGCTTCGGCACCGGCCAGCTCGCGGGGCGGCAGATCCTGATCGAACTTGTGAATGATGTAGGCACGGACTTGATCGCGCGTGCGGAGTCGCACCGCTACCGGGCGCTTGAATCGAAGGCCGGTGACATGCTCGGCCTGCGTCCCGAGGCGGCGCACCAGCTCCCGCACCGCTGCTTCGCTCTCCATCGCCTTCGCCCGCTCGCGGCACCCTCCGCCGCCGCCCGCCGCCAACACGACGATCACCGCGAAACTCAGCCGGCCCACTCGATCCCCTTCCCCACAGCCGCGCTCACCACCCGTGCGACGTCGCGGCCGCCCACGACGATCCCCTGCCGCTCGAGCTCGGCGCGCAGCAGGCGGTCCAGCTCGTCGCGTTGGTCTTGCGGTGACGCGGACCGCGCCGGGGCTGCCGGAGCGCCGGACGCGCCCCTTCCCGCCGGCGACGCCTCGCCTGCGGCCCCCGTTTCGGGTCCTCCCCCACCCAGGAGGGTCTCCAGCTCATGTCCGATCCGCTCGAATACGGTGGCGAGATCGGGCAGCGGCTCTTCGGCCGCGATCCCCTTCGCGCCGCGCCGCAGCAGCGCGTCGACTTTGCGGCGCTCGCGGATCAGGCGGTCCAGCTCCGGACTGACCCGCGCGGTGGCCTGGGCGTGCGCGCAGGCTTCGTCCAGCACGTCGATCGCCTTGTCCGGCCGGGCGCGCTCGGGCACGAATTGGTCGGTGAGCACGATCGCCGCCTTGAGGGCATCGTCGGTGATCGCCACGGCATGGTGCCGCTCGAGACGCGGGCGGCGCGCCACGAGGACTTCCCAGGTCTGGATCGCGTCCAGCTCGAGCACGGTAAGCGGCTGGAAGCGGCGCTCGAGCGCGGGGTCGTGCCGGATCCACCGCTCGTACTCCTCGCCGGTCGTCGCTCCCACGACCCGGATGTCCCCCCGCACCAGGGCGGGTTTCAGCATGTTGGCCGCGTCCATCGCCGCCCCGACGGCGGTGCCCTGGCCGATGAGATTGTGCAGCTCGTCCACGAAGAGAATCAGATCGGGATCGGCGGCCAGGGCTTCGACCAGGCGGCGGACGCGTTCTTCGTACTGGCCCCGGAACGCCGTGCCGGCGAGCAGCGCCACGTGGTCGAGGGCCACGACCCGGGCGTCCTTCAGTGCCGGCGGGACGTCGCCGGTGGCAATGCGCTGCGCCAGCCCCTCGACGATGGCGGTCTTCCCCACGCCGGCCTTCCCGACCAGCGCCGGGTTGTTCTTGCTGGCGCGCAGCAGGATATCCACCACGCGCGCGATTTCGGCGTCGCGACAGCGCACCGGCTCGAGGTCGCCGCGCCGGGCCTGCGCCGTGAGGTCCATCCCGACGCGCTCGAGTACGTCGCCGGACTCGAACAGTCCGGCCAGCGGGTCGCTCAACCGCTCACCCGCCGCTCAAAAAACGACGGTACCATTCGATGATCGCGTCTCCCCACACGAAGGTCACGGCGGCACCCACGGCCAGGAATACCCCGAACGGCACGAGTCGCTTCTTGCGCAAGGACAGCGGCACGAAGATCAATGTGCCGAGCAGGGCGCCCGAGAAGATCGTGAGCAGCACGCCCTTCCAGCCAACGAAGCTGCCCACCATGGCCATCATCTTGATGTCGCCGCCCCCCATCGCCTCCTCCCCGAACATCCACTTGCCGCCCACGCCCACGACGTACAGCAGGCCGAACCCCGCCGCGGCGCCGATCACCGCCTGGAGAAACCCCTGCCACCCGCCGACCAGCGACGCCGCCAGCCCGATGACGAGGCCGCCCCAGGTGTACTCGTCGGGGATCAGGTAGTGACGGGCGTCGGTGATGCCGATGCCGAGCAGGATGGTCCCCAGCAGCGCGCCGGCCAGCGCGTGCACGCTCACACCCCACACGAGCACCGCCGCCACCCAGATGATCCCGACCAGCGCCTCGATCAGCGGATACTGCCGCGAGATCGGATTGCCGCATTTCCGGCACTTGCCGCGCAACACGAGCCACGACACGACCGGGATGTTGTCGTACCAGGCGATGCGCTGTCCGCAGCGCGGACAGCTGGACGGCGGGTGCAGCAACGACTGCTCGGCAGGCAGGCGGAGGATGCAGACGTTGAGGAAGCTGCCGAAGCAGAGCCCGGCGACACCCGCCGCGACGGCGATGAACGCGTCAGCGGGCACGGGCGACCTCGTAGAGGAGGATGCCGGCGGCCACCGCGACATTGAGTGACTCGGCGCCCTGTGCGAGCGGAATGGCGACGCGCCGCGCCGCGACGGCGTTCAGGTGGGGCCGGATCCCGGCCCCCTCGTTGCCGACGATCACCGCGATGACCCCCTTTCCCCGTCCGTCGACGCCGATCGCGCGCGGCAGCGGCTCGCCGTCCGCGGCACTGGCCCACAAGGTGACGTCGTGGCGCCGCGCCCACGCGATGAAGTTGGTGTCGTCGAACGTCAGAATCGGGTGACGGAACGTCGCGCCCATGGCCGCCCGCAGCGTCTTGGGCCCCCACACGTCCGCCGTACCCCGCAGGGCGATCGAGCCGCGCGCCCCGAGCGCATGCGCGGTGCGCAGCAGCGTGCCGACGTTTCCGGGATCCTGCACGCCGTCGATGACCAGCAGCACCGGATCACCGGTGAGCGGCACGTCTTCGGGTGTCCAATGCCGCGGCTCCACGACCGCGATGATGCCCTGCGGCGTCTCGGTATCGGCGAGAGTGGCGAACGTGCGCGCGGAGACGTCTTCGACCGGCACGGCGCGGTTTTCCAACGCAACCCGCACGGCGGTGCCGCGCGAGGAGCGTGCGAGATCGGGCGCCACTACGGCGCCGGTGATGCGGATCTCCGCGGTGACGGCTTCCTCCACCAGCCGCACACCCTCCACGATCGCGAGACCGCGCCGCCCGCGCGCGCGGCGTCGTTTGAGATCGCGGATCATCGATGGCAGATTACTGGCGATGCGAACCCCTCCCGGTCTCCGGGCGCCGCGGCAGCGCGCCGCCCACCCCTGTAAGTTCGCCCCGCCGGCCTCCAGCGCCAAGCGCACCGGCCTCCGAGCCACATGCGGATCGCCTTAACGATCGCCGGTTCCGACTCCGGGGGCGGGGCCGGGATCCAGGCCGACCTCAAGACCTTTCATCAGTTCGGGGTGTTCGGCACGAGCGTCGTCACCGCCGTCACCGCGCAGAACACGGTCGGGGTGCGCGCGTGGCAGCCCCTCCCCGCCACCCTCGTAACCGCCCAGATCGAGGCCCTGGCCGAGGATCTGCCGCCCCAGGCGGTGAAGACCGGGATGCTGGGCACGTCCGAGCTCGTCGAAGTGGTAGCCGACGCCATCAGCCGCTGGCGCCTGCCGAACTATGTGCTCGATCCGGTGATGGTGGCCTCGTCGGGCGACCGGCTCCTCGCGCCCGACGCCGAACTGGTGATCGCCCGGCGGCTCCTTCCCCTGGCGACCCTGGTGACGCCGAACCTGGACGAGGCCCAGATCCTCGCCGAAGAAGCGGTCCGCACCCCGGAACAGATGGAACGCGCCGGTCGCGCGCTCATCCGCCAGGGCGCGCAAGTCGTGCTCGTAAAAGGCGGCCACCTCGAGGGCGACACGGTCGTGGACGTCCTGGTGAGCGCGCGCGGCGTGCACCGCTTCACCCATCCCCGCATCGACACGAACGCGACGCACGGCACCGGATGCACGTTGTCCGCCGCGATCGCCGCGGGGCTCGCCCTGGACCGCCCCCTCGCCCGCGCCGTGGAAGATGGACTCGACTTCGTGGCGCGCGCCATCGCGGCGGCGCCAGGCCTCGGGGCTGGACGCGGGCCGTTGAATCACTTCGTCCCCGCGCCGCCGCGACCCCCCGCCGAAGGGCTGTGACGCGCCCCTACTTCACCGCCATCTGGCACGACCTGATCCTGGTCACGTTCGCCGTTCCCGACGAGCTCGCGGTCCCGCTCGTCCCGCCCGGCTGCCAGGCCGATCGTTGGGCCGGTCGCTGCCACATGAGTCTCGTCGCGTTGCAGATGGACCGCGTGCGGGTACGCGGACTCCCGATCCCCGGCCTCACCGCCTATCCGCAGGTGAACCTCCGGCTGTACGTGCGGCACGACGGCCGCCGGGCCGTACGATTCGTGCAGGAGCTGGTGCCCAGCAGACTGCTGGCGGCCGGAGCGCGCTGGCTGTACGGGGAGCCGTTTCGGGCAGGCCGGATCCGCGCCAGTCTGTCGCAACACCACGAGGGACCGCGCGCGGAGTACCGCTTCGGCCTCGATCGCCCGCGCTGGCACGTCTCCGTGCAGGGGGCTGCCCGCACCGAGCTGCCGGGCGAGGACTCGTTCGAGCACTGGGTGAAGGAGCGCGATCGCGGCTGCCGCACCGATCGCACCGGCCGGTTGCGCACCTTCGACGTCGCGCATCCGCCGTGGGCGGTGCGGCCTATCACCGCTCTGGATCTTCGCGTAGACTTTGCCGGGCTGTATGGCCCCGGGTGGGCGCCGCTCGACGCGACCGCCCCGATGTCGGTGATCTACGCCGTCGGCTCGGAGGTCGCGGTCTCCGCTCCCACATGAACCTGCTCGTCGTGCGTCACGCCATCGCCGCGGATCCCGCCGAATACGCCCGGGAGCATCCCGACGATGCCGGACGCCCCCTCACCCCCGAGGGTCTAAGGAAGATGAAACGGGTCGCCCGGGGACTGCGGTCGCTCGTCCCGGACGTCGATCTGCTCGCGACGAGCCCGTATACGCGTGCCCGCGAGACGGCCGATATCCTCGCGGCGGTCTACAAGCCGGTCACGCCCGTGGTCGTGCCGGTCCTCGCCCCTGGGCAGCCCGCGGCCGATGTGGGCCGCTGGCTCGAGGGGGCGCGTCGCCACGACACCGTCGCCATCGTCGGCCACGAGCCGGGATTGAGCCGGATCGTGAGCTGGCTCCTCGCCGGCGGCGAGCGCTCGTTCGTGGAGCTCAAGAAGGGCGCGGCGTGTCTCCTCGCGATCCCCGACACCATCGGCGCGGGGTGCGCCACGCTGCGTTGGGCGCTGACGCCCGGTCAGCTGCGGGACCTGGGAGGGTCACCACGTCGATGACCCCGCTGCCCCCCGAAATCCTCGCCTGGCCGGCGACGCGGAGCGTGCAGCTGATCGCCCGGGGCTATCTCGACGCCGCGGCCGAGGCCGCGCGCCGGCTGGATGAATCCAATGACGGGGAGGCGTTGCACGACTTCCGCGTCGCGTTGCGTCGCCTGCGGACGACGCTGCGCGCGTATCGCGGAGCGCTGCGGGAGAGCGTTCGCCCCAAGGTGTATCGCCGCCTCGGCGATATCGCCGACGAGACCAACCGCATACGGGATGCCGACGTGGCGCTCGCCTGGCTGCAGCCGCTGAGCCCCGCGCTGAGCGCGCGGGAGCGGGTCGGTCTGCGCTGGCTCATCGAGCGCATCGAGACGCGGCGCACAAAACGGATCGAGGGCGATCTCACCGAGGCGCGTCGCTCCTTCCGGGGTGCCGAACGCCGGTTGCGCAAGGGATTCGCGATCGGCGACACCGGCCCCGATCGGTCGTTCGCCACCGTGGCACGCGGCGCGGTGGTCGCCCACGCCCGGGAGCTCGATCAGATCCTCGCCGCGGTGGGCGCGCCCGACGGCCCGGAGGTTCACCGGGCGCGCATCGCCGCCAAACGGCTGCGGTATCTGCTCGAGCCGTTGTCGCAGGCGGTGCCCGCGACGGTGGCCGTCGTCGCACGGTTGCGGGCACTCCAGGATCGACTGGGAGCGCTGCACGACGCGCTGGAGCTCGAGCGCGCCGTGCGGAGTGGGGTCGAGTCGGTGGCCGCCGAGCGGGCGATCCGGCTGTTCGACGTGGCGATCTCGGATCACGCGACATCCGAAGCGGCGCGCGTGGCACGTCGTCGCGACCCGAAGCCGGGGCTCATCGCCGTCGCGCGACGCTTGCGGGCCCGGCGCACGTCGCTGTTCACGGAGCTGCGGGCGAACGGACTGAGAACGGCGGGCACCTGGCGTCGTGACAGCGAAGCGGCGCTCGCATCCGTTGGGGCGAGCGCGCCCCCACCGACCCCGATCCCCATCCCGATCCCCGCCTCGCTCAGCCGACGGCGCCACCGCCGGGAACGACCGGTCTAGTCGTTCGGGGAGGGCTTCTTGCGCCGCGTCTGCCGTGCGGCGGCGCGGCGCGACGGGCGCCGCTCGACCGTCCGGCCGCCGTTGCCGCCGTTGCGGCCGGCCTGCCGGACGATCGGGACGAACAGCCGGTGCTTCGGATCCCCCACGTCGCGGGCCGACTCCCGCGCCTGGCCCTGCAGCACGACCTGGGAGCGCAGCGGTGGCTCGTCCGGACCCCGCTCCACCCGGGCATAGCTGCCGTCGGGGCGCTGCACACGGGCCTTCACGTTGTCGCCGAGCAAGGCGGGCAGAATATTCTCGACGATGCGCGCCTTGAGTCGCGGATCCTGGACCGGGAACATCACCTCGATGCGGCGGAAGAAATTGCGGGGCATCCAGTCGGCGCTCGCGAGGAAAACCTCCGGTTCACCGGCGTTCTCGAAATAGAAGACGCGGCTGTGCTCCAGGAACCGGTCTACGATGCTGACGACGCGGATCGTTTCCGAATCCCCCGGGAGACCGGCGCGCAAGCAACAGATCCCGCGGATCAGGAGGTCGATGCGCACGCCGGCCCGCGACGCCCGGTACAGCGCGTCGATCACGGCGGGCTCGACGAGGGCGTTCATCTTGACGATGATGCGCGCCTGCCCGCCCGCCTCCGCGTGCTGCCGCTCGCGGTCGATCAGCGCGATCACCTGCCCCCGCAAATCCACCGGCGCCACGCACAGCTTGCGCCAATCGCGCCGCTGGGAGTAACCCGTCAGGAGGTTGAACATCCCGCTCACATCCTCGCCGAACGCCGGGTCCGCCGTGAACAGACCGAGGTCGGTGTAGATCCGGGCGGTGGCGGGGTTGTAGTTGCCGGTCGAGAGGTGGACGTAGCGGCGGATGCCGTCCGTCTCGCGTCGCACGACCAGCGCGGCCTTGCAGTGCGTCTTCAGCCCCACGACGCCGTACACGACGTGCACGCCGGCCTGCTCCAGCTCGCGCGCCCAGACGATGTTGTTTTCCTCGTCAAAGCGTGCCTTGAGCTCCACCAGCGCCGTGACCTGCTTGCCGTTCTGGGCCGCCCGCGCCAGCGCGGGGATGATCGAGCTCCCGCCGCTGGTCCGGTACAGGGTCTGCTTGATGGCCAGTACCTGCGGATCGTCCGCCGCCCGCTCGATGAAATCCACGACGCATCCGAAGGACTCATACGGATGGTGGACGAGCACGTCCTGGCTGCGAATCAGGTCGAACGGGTTGCCGCCGCTCGCGAACGCCGCCGGGACGCGCGGCACCAGGGGCTCGTCCCGCAGCGCCCGGAATCCCTCGAGCCGCTGCAGCGCCATGAGGGCGGTGAGGTCCACAGGGCCCGCGACCCGGAACACGTCCCGCTCGCCCAGGCCCAGCGCCCCCATGAGCATCTGCACGAACCGCTCGTCGCCGTCGGCCAGGATCTCCAACCGGACCGCTTCGCCGCGCATGCGCTGGCGCAGCGTGTCTTCGATCGTCTGGAGGAGGTCCTCCGCCTCGTCCTCGTCGATCGCCAGGTCTCCGTTGCGCGTCACGCGGAAGAACGTGTGGTCCACGACCGTGAAGCCGCCGAACAGGTCGGCCAGGTGCGCCGCCAGAATCTCCTCGAGCAGCACGAACCGGACGTGCTCGTCGGTCCGGGGCAGGAGCACCACCCGGTCCAGCACCGCCGGCACCTGCACCACGGCGAAGAGCTGCTGGCCCGAGCCGGCGCTCTCGACGAGCAGGGCCACGTTGAGGCTCTTGGTGTGGACGAACGGGAACGGATGCCCCGGGTCGATCGCCAAGGGCGTCAGGACCGGCGCGATGCCCGTGCGGAACAGCTCTTCCAGGTGCTGCCGCTCGGCGTCGGTCACCTGGGCGTAGCGCACCCACTCGATCCCCTGGGCGGCGAGGGACGGCATCACATCCTCGTGCCACAGACGATCCTGCTCGCCCAGGAGCTCCCGCACGCGCCTGTCGATAGCGGTCAGCTGCTGGGCCGGGTCCATGCCGTCGGCGGCATAGTCCTGCGGCTCGATCCCGGCATACAGCTGCTGCTGCAATCCGGCGACCCGCACCTCGAAGAATTCGTCGAGGTTGCTGCTGAAAATGGCGAGGAACTTGAGGCGCTCGAGCAGCGGGTTGGAGGCGTCCGCGGCTTCCTCCAGCACACGCGCGTTGAACTCGAGCCAGGACAGCTCGCGATTCAGGTAGTGATCCGGCGGGAACGCGGGAACGTATGCCTGGGGCACGGCCGTTACCCTGCCGCCAGGCGCAGCGGCGCGCGGGCGCCGCGCCGCCGGCGTGCCGGACGCCGCGCCGGCGTCTTCGCGCCGGTCCACGCCAGCGTCGGTGTCACCGCGAAGACCTTCGCGAACAATGCCGCCTTCCGCTCGGTGTCCCAGCGCTCGACCTGCGGGTCCGTGTCCGCCGCGAGCACGAGCCGCGCGCGCCCCCGCCCCACCTCCACACCGACCGCACTGATACGTTGCGTGTGGGTGCGGTCGAGCCCGTCGGCCACGCGCAGGATCGCCGCCAGGCGGCGGACCAGACGGCGGTCGGGGCGCTCCAGCCGCGCGAAGTTCGGATGACACTTCTTGGGCGATGCCTTCCGGTGGTAGCGCGCGACGTTCGCGATCAGCTCCACCTCCCGGCCCGTCCATCCCTGCAGCTCGGCGTGCTGGATCAGGTGATACGCGTGCTTGTGATGCCGCGCGTGATTGATCAGGTAGCCGACGTCGTGCAGCAGCGCCGCCGCGATCAGCAGCTCCCGTCCCTCCGGCGGCAGCGTGAACGGACCGCGCAGTCCGTCGAACACCTGCGCCGCGAGCAACGCCACATGCTCACAGTGGCGCGTCCCCGACTGGCACTTGCGCGCGAACGCCCGGACGGATTCGAGACGGTCTTTCGGCCGGACGGGGTCGGCGCCGGCGGGCATCGCGTGTTCGGCGATCATCGACAGCAGCAGCCCGCTGCGCAGCCCGCCCGGGTTCACCACGATCTGCTGCGTCCCGAGCCGCCGGGCGAGCCGCGCCACGGCGGCGGCGCCGGCGACGATGATGTCCGCCCGCAGCGGATTGAGTCCCGGCACGGCCCGCCGCATATCGAGTGGCGTGCTGCGGAGACGGTGCACCAGGTGGACGACGTCGGCCCGAGTCAGAGTGGACCCCTGGGCGTTTCGCTCGTCGCCTTCCTTTTCTGCGTTGACCATGTCCGCGAGGTTCGTGAACGTCCCGCCGCTGCCGATCATGATCTCGGGGAGGAAGGGCGGCTCGCCGATACGCTCGTCGAGCACCCGGTCGATGGCGCGCCGCAGCCGCTTCCATTTGCGCCGACCCATTCGCTCGGCGCTGCCGTACGCCTCCGTGAGCCGAACGCTGCCCAGCGGGAGCGTGTACATCTGGTCCACGACGGCGCCCGCGGCCAGGACGACCTCGACGCTGCCCCCACCGATGTCCACCACCGCCACCGACCGGCCGGCGAGATCGCTGTTCTGCATCGCGCTCTGCAGGGCCAGCTGGGCCTCTTCTTCCGGCGAGATCACCTCGATGTGGAGCCCGCAGCGCCGGCGTACATCGCGGCAGAACGCCCGGCCGTTCGACGCCTCGCGCACGGCGCTGGTCGCGACGGCGCGCAGCTCGGTGACCTGAAAGCCGTCCACGATCGCCTTCATCTTCGCGAGCGCCGCGTGCGACCGCTCCATCGGCTCGGCGGCGAGCCGGCCCCGGCGAAACAGGTCGTGCCCCAGGCGGGTCATCTCCCGCTCCTCGTCGAGGACGCGGTAGGAGCCGTCCGCGTCGACTTCCGCCACGACGCACCGGATCGAGTTGGTCCCGATATCGATGGCCGCAAAGCGCATCGGTTTGGAGTCGGCGGCGGGCGTGGTCATGGGGGAGAATAAGATAACGGCTGACGCCAGCGCCGGATGATCGTCGACCCGCGCCGGGGACGCTTGTGACAACACTGTTACGCGTTCGTGAAGCAGCCCGAAAAAACAAGCGGCCCCGGAAGGGGCCGCACCCGCCAGCGTCCGGCGCCGGACCGGGTGAGCGGCGGAGGGGCCGCCCACCACAGCCCGGCCACCGGAGCGCTTACGGGGTCCACCAGTACGTGAACTTGACCATGAAGATGTTGTCGGGACGCGAGCGGGTCAGGCGCGAGATCGACGGGCCGAACCGGAACGCGCCCGTGTTCTCGACGTCCTCCCGGCTCTGGGTCCACACGAGGTACAGCGTCGAGCCCGGCAGGTACTCCCAGCGCAGCACGGCGTTGCCGCGCAGCGACTTGAAGTTGAAGTCGGGGGCGGGCGGCGTGAACGTCGTGCTGTCGAAGCTCGACGTCCCGTCGTTCCAGCGGTTGAAGTCGAAGCTCTTGGGGCGGGCCAGCGCCTTGTAGTCCGAGTAGGCGCCCGCAGAGATCAACGGCTGGCCGTAGAACTGCAACGAGAGTTTCGGCGTGAACGTCCAGTTGAGCCGGATCGAGGCGGACAGCTCGTTGGCGGTGAGCCCCGCGAACACGTAGCGATTGCCGAAGGTCAGCGTGGCGGTCGAATCGGCGTACTGGGTCACGTACTGGACCGGCGTCCGCTCCCAGGAGTATTGCGGGCCGACGCTGAGCGACACGTTGGACGCGGGCCGCAGCGACAGACTGGCGCCGACGTAGGACGAGTAGTCCTGCACGGACTGATACGTCCCGGCCGACAGGCTCACGACGACCGCCTTTCGCCCGTCGGTGTTGGCGTACACGTCTACCTGATAGCCCGGCCGGTTGATGGAGAGCGGCCCGCCGCGCGTGCGGCGATCGTTCATGGTCTGCGGGTTGTAGGCGAGGCTCCAGCCCAACTCGTAGTAGTTGAGCAGCTGGAGGTTGCCGTACTGGAACACGCCAGTCCAGGTGACGTCGCCGTCCCAGTCCCAGCTGCGGAACAGCGCGCCGCCGGTATTCGCCGACCGGAACACGCGGCCCGGCTTGGTCCAGCTGTATCCGGCCTGCGCGTGCGTGTTGATGATGCCGGAGCGCCAGAGGAAGCCGAGGTCGTTCACGTCGAATCCGGGAGCGATCACACCGATCGCGGAATTGGACGACCAATTGCCCTTCTGCTTGTTGAGGTACACGCGGCCCGCCCAGCCGGTGAGGGAGGTGGCCGAGGAATCGAGGTGGAAATTCCGCGCGTCGGGGCGCTGCATGTATCGCTGGGCATCTTCCTGCAGCGCCGTGATCCGCGTCGCGCTGCCGCGCACGGAGCTCGCGCCCATCCAGCCCGTGACCACCCACGTCTTGCTGTGATCGAGGAACGTCCAGCCGTCCACACCCACCGCGGTCGACCCGCTCGAGATTTCATCGCGCAGCCGCGGGTCGTCGAAGCGGCGCGCGGCAAGCGTCGTCATGAGCCCGAGTCCCTGCCGGCCGTCGGGGAACTCCTTCTGCACCCGCGCCACCGTGTAGGAGGCGAGCGGCTCGACTTCGGCGCGGAACCGCGCGCCGCCGGTGTCGAGCTGGGCGAATTCCCGTGAGGTGAGCGCGGACAGCACACCGACGTTCCAGCTCGAGCCCGCTTTCCCCGTCAGCTTGAGGGCGCCGAGGATGTGCGAGCCCGATGGGACATCGAGGTAGTCGGCCGTGGGCAGGCTGCCCTGGGGCGCGCGGCCGATGCGCCGCGTGTAGAAGAAGTCCGGGTCGCCCCAGTTGAATCCCCAATAGTTGTTCGACCCGCCGCGGCCGAAGTTGAAGATCGACGAGCCCTCGATGAAGAACGGCCGCTTTTCCTGGAAGAACGTCTCCACGTCGCTCAGATTCACGACCGCCGGATCGACCTCCACCTGGCCGAAATCCGGATTCACCGTGGCGTTCAGCGTGAGATTCGAGCCGATGCCGAACTTCGCGTCCACGCCGGCATCCGGCGACAGCGCCGATCCGTCGTGAAACGGGTCGCCGGCGGCGTGTGGGGAGAACTCGGCGCGGGCTCGCGTGTAGGGCAGGATTTCCATGCGCGGCGGCGGGGTGACGTCGCTGATCCCGACGAGCTCCGGGAACCGCGAAACGAAGCCGCTGCCGTTCTTGGGCGTGTACACGAGATAGTCACGCTCGTGGCGCCGGGCGATGTCGCGGCCGAAGTTGATGCCCCACACGTATTGCGGCGCCGCGTGGAAGCGGAGCTGCGAGTACGGGATGCGCATTTCGGCGGTCCAGCCAAGCGAGTCCACCTGCACGTGACCGTCCCACACCCCATCCCACGAATTGTCGTCCCAGTCGTCGTTCAACAAGACGCCGTCGTACAGCGTCCCCGCCGCGTCCACACCGAAGTACACGCCGCTGCGACGATCGTGGTAGGGATCCAGGTACACGTTGAAGCGGTCGGAATTGGCGTCGTCGTCACGCCGGCCCAACCGCCCCACGATCGAGTCGGCGTGGGCGTCGTACAGGCGCGCCCCGATGTAGATCGCCGCGTCGTCGTACGCGACGAACACCACGGTGCTCTCCGAGGGCGCGGTGCCCTCCAAGGGGTCGCGTTGCAGGAACCCGGTCACCCGTTCCGCGGTGCGCCAGATGGGATCATCCAACCGGCCGTCGATGACGAGCGGTTGCACGGCACGCACGGCGCGGACTTGGGGAACGATCACGAGGGGAGAGTCGGCCGCCAGGGGTGCGACCGATACCGGTGCCACGGACAGCACGAGACAAAGCATCGTCGTCATACGCCCGACCGGATTGAGGTGAGAACAGGTGCGACCCGGGGCGCGTGACGGCGCGCGCGAATCGAACCCTTTGACGCCGGTCGGTGAGGAAAGGTTGCAGCGGGCGCGCAGCGCCCGGTCAGGGACCCGTCAGGCGCCTTCCGCCAGGCGGCGCACCACGCCGCGTACGATCGTGGCGAGCGCCTGGCCGACCACGCGCCCGACCTCGAGAACCTCCTGGTGCGACAGCGCCGTGGGCGAGATGCCCGCCGCCAGATTGGTGATCGAGGAGAATCCGAGGCAGCGCAGTCCGCGCGCCCGCGCCACGATCACTTCGGGCACGGTGGACATGCCCACGGCGTCGATCCCAAGCCGTTGCAGCATGCGGATTTCCGCGGGCGTTTCGAAGGAGGGGCCCAGCAGCCCCACATACACGCCCTCTTCCAGCGCGATGCCCGCCTCGCGCGCCGCTTCTCGCGCCAGGGCACGCAGGTCGGCGTCGTAGGGCGTGCTCATGTCCGGGAACCGCTCCTCGCCCTCCAGCACCGGGCCGATCAGCGGATTGCGGAACATCAGGTTGACGTGGTCGGCGATTAGCATCAGGGTGCCGGGGCGGAACGTGGGTCGCACCCCCCCCGCGGCGTTCGTCACGATCAACGTGCGAATGCCCAGTCGCGCGAACACCCGGACGGGCAGGCCGGCGACCTCCGCCGCATGCCCTTCGTAGAGGTGGAACCGGCCGCTTTGCACGAGCACCGGCACTCCCTCGAGCGTCCCGGCGACGAGCTCCCCCTTGTGCCCCACGACCCCCGGTTGCGGGAAGCCCGGGATGTCGGCGTACGGCACGCGAACCGGACGTTGCACCTCGTCGGCGAGGTGCCCGAGTCCCGAGCCCAACACGATTCCCACCTGAGGCTCGCGTCCCTTGATCCGTTGCGCGACCGCCTGGACCGCCGCCTCGATCATCGCCACGCGCCCGTCCCGATTCTCGCTCACGCCAGTTTCTCCAGTTCGCTTTGAACCCGCGACACGAGCGCCACCCGCTCGAACTCGGGCAGAAAGGCGCTCTCGAACGTGTTGAGGACGACCCGCGCCAGCTCCTCGCGGGTGAGCCCGAGCACTGCGTGCGCCGTGAAGTATTCGTCGGTGAGGGTGATGCCGTCGACCAGCCGGCCGTCGGTATTCAGGGTGACCACCACGCCCTGCTGGAGGTACTTGCGGAACGGATGTTCCGGGAGCGACGCGACAGTATGCGTGTGGACGTTGCTCGTGAGACACATCTCGAGCGGAATGCGGCGCTCGACCACTTCCTCCAGCAGCCCGGGGTCCTCGGCGAGCCGGGTCCCGTGGCCGATGCGCTGCGCGCCGCACACGTGCAAAGCGTCGCCGATCGACTGGGCGCCATCTCCCTCGCCCGCGTGACAGGTGCACGCCAGACCGTGCTGGGCGGCGAATTCGAAGGCCGCGCGGTGCTCGTGCGCCGGGTGGCCCCGCTCGGCGCCGGCGAGATCGAAGGCGACGATGCCCGCACCGCGATAATCCGCCGCGGCACGCGCCAGCTCCAGCGAGCGGGCGGGCGGCAGCGTGCGGATCCCGCAGACGATGAGACCCGCCTTGGTCCCGGTCTCCGCCGTCGCGCGCCGCACGCCAGCCAGCGGCGCCTCGATCGCCTGGCTCAAAGTGAGCGCCGGCTGGTGCAGCAACGGGGAGTAGCGCGCCTCGACGTAGCGCACGTTCTCGCGGGCGGCGTCCACCACGAATTCGTATGCGATCCGCTCCAGGGCGGCCGCCGTCTGCATCACCGAAAGCGTGATCGCGTACTTCTCGAGATACTCCTCGAGGCTCTGCGCCGCGGTGACCATCAGGGCGCGGGCCAGACCCTCCGGCGTGTCCGCCGGGAGCCGCACGCCCTGCGCCCGGGCCAGCTCCAGCATCGTCGCCGGGCGCAGGCAGCCGTCGAGATGCACATGCAGCTCCGCCTTGGGCCAGGCCCGGAGCGCTTCTTTCGACAATCGCGGTGGCCCGCGCCGGGCCGTGACGATGACCCGCAGCACCGCGCCGGCCTCGCCGACCGGATCGCTTGCATCGACCGCCCGCCCCACCCCGTCGGTGACGTACGCGCCGTCACCCGAGAGCAGGTCGGCGAGCGAGCGATCGAGGGCGGCGACCGCGTCGCGCACCGTCGCCCCCCGGGCGACCTCCACCGGCCGCTCGTTGACGAACACCCGCAGGCCGTTCGCGCTCATCGTCCCTCCCGATGGAATCGCGCGGCGTCGGGCGCGCTCACGGGCTGCGGCAGCACGCCCAGGTAGGCGATCACGGCGTCCACATCCACCAGACCGGCGTCGACTCGGGGAGCGGCCGTCAGCATCGCGAAGCCGTCACCGCCTTCGGCGAGGAAATCCGGCACGGCGATCGTGTAGCCGCGCCGTGCATCGAGCGAGCGGCCGTTCAGCATGCGGATTTTCCGGATACGCTGGCCCTCGGGCTGTGTGGGATCGTACCACACCTCGAGTCCGGAGACGTGGGCATGCGGCGTGCCGCCGGCGAGCGCGTGTTCCATCGCCTCACGCAGCACGGCGCCCGAAACGGTGACCCGCACCAGCCGGTTCTGGAACGGCTGCACCTCGAACAGGGCGCCGTAGCTCACCGGGCCGGCGGGCAGATCGGCTCGGATGCCACCGTTGTTCATGATGGCGACGTCGGCCTTGCCGATGTTGCGGTACGCGTCCGCCAGGAGACGTCCCAACGGGTATTCATCACCGGACCGCCCCAGCGCAGTGCGCAGCGTCGCCACCGTGCGCGCCGTGAGACTGTCCACGGCCCGTTCTTCGCGGGCTTCGACCGCGGCGAGCTCACGATCCGGGGTGACCGCGTCGGCCCAGGGCGTCTCGAGCCGGGCGCGGACCTCCCGGCCTCCCCCACGGCTCGCCGCCCGCACAAAGTCCACCACGGCGATCACCCGACCCGAGCTGCCCGCCTCGACGAGCGGGATGCCGTGCACCACGGTATCCACCCGCTGGTGCGTGTGACCGGCGAGGATGAGATCCACCGACCCCGAGTCCAGGGCATTCGCGAGATCGAGAATCTCCCCCCGGCACGCGCCCGAATCGCACACCTCCCCCGCGTGGGCCAGGACGATGACGAAGTCCGCCGCGGCGCGCGCCGCGGGGAGCACCGCGCGCACCGCCACCGCCAGATCGCCGAACGCGAGCCCGGCCACGTTGCGCGGACGGGTCGTCTCCGGCGTCGTCCGGGTCGTGAGTCCGATGACCGCGACCTTCGCACCGCCGCGCGTCACCACCGTCCACGGCTCGATCCACCCGGGCGCACGTCCGGTCGAGTCGGCAATGTTGGCGGACACGAACTGATACCGGGCCTCGCCCAGGCGCGCCCGCAGCGTGTCCACGCTCCAGTCGAATTCGTGATTGCCGACCGCCGCCGCGTCGATCCCGAACGCGTTGAACGCCGCGATCACGGGGCGCCCGAATTCGAAATTCGAGATCGGGGTGCCCTGCATCTCGTCGCCCCCGTCGAGACGGACGCTCGTGCAGCCGCAGTCCTTCGCGAGGCTGTCGAGCCAGGTCTTGATCGCCGCCGCCCCACCAACCGCCCGGCCCTCCGACCAAGGCCACACCCGCGGCACGAGCGCGCCGTGGAAGTCCGTGATCGCGAGGACGCGCAGCAGGGTGCTGTCGGTCTGGGGCACCGGGGGGGGCGGCGGCGCGAACACCGCCCGGGCCACCGAGTCCGCCGGCGGCAGGATCGCCCAGCTCGGCGTGTAGTAGTCCACCGCCTGAACGGCACCGACGCGATGAATCTCAGCCATCAAGAGGTCGGCGATGTTCTCCCCGCGGTCGTACACGACGCGGGCACCGCGCAGCATCGCATACCCTCCCCCGCCCGCCGCCCGGTAGCTGTTCGTCGCCAGGGTGAAGCTGTCGCCCGCGGCGACAGGGCGGCCGTTCACGGCCAGGCCGGCGATGCGCTGCCCCACGGCGCGCGTGAGGTCGATCCGGTAGCTCGCGCCACTCACCACGTCGAAGTTGTAGCCCGGGACGGCCGCGTCCACGATCGGCTGTCCCGGCGTGTAGGTGCGGTAGTAACTGGCCGAGTGCTCGAGGTAGTCCTTGAGCTGCCGGCCGGAGATGCGCAGTGCGACGAGAGTGTTTTCGTACGGGTAGATCCCGGCGACGTCCCGCCGCCGGATCGTGCCGTCGGGAAGTCCACTCGAGGGATCGAAGTCGGCGGTGGCGGCGAGCTGGGCCCCGACGTGGCGCCGTTGCACCTCGTTGACGAAGTCGAGCAGCGGCGTGTCTTCGGCGCGGCCGTAGCGCGCGTCGAAGCCGGGGCCGGCGGTGCCGAGCGCCTCACCGGCCCAGGCCCGCGCCCGCTCGTGCGCGTCCGCCAGGCGCTCGGTGAACCGGGGGACCTCGCCCACCGTCGCAAGCGGGATGAGGTCCCCGCGCACCGTGGCGACGCGCCAGCGCCCTCCCCCGCTCGCCGCCGTATCCCGCACGAACCACACGTGCACCACTGCGAGGCTCATCGCCCAGTTCTTGGGCTGCACGAAGTGGACGCCGTCGAGCACCGAGTCACGCATCTCCCGGTGCGTGTGGCCGACGACGACCAGATCCGGCCGCGGCGTCAGGCGGGCCAAGGCCGCCGCGTCGTTCTCCGGCCCCACGCCAGTCGTGTCATAGGAGGAGGGCTCCCCCATGCCGCTGTGAATCAGGACGACCTTCAGGTCGACCCGCGCCCGGTCCAGCGCCGCGAACGCCGCCGGAGCGGCCGCGGCGATCGGCCGCACTCGCACGCGTCCGCCGAGCTGCCGCCGGTCCCAGACCATCACCCCGGGCGTGGTGAAGCCGGTGATCCCGACGCGGACGCCACCGCGCTGGACGACCATGGTCGCCGGGAACATCAGAGAATCGCGCGCGCCCATGACGACGTTGGCGCTGACGTAGCGGTACGTGGCGCCGCTGTCGGCGCTCGCCAGCAGGCCGAGTCCGAAATCGAAGTCATGGTTCCCCGGCGTCGCCGCGTCGTATTGCAGGGCGTTGAGCGCGTCCACCAGCGGATCGGGGTGGCGCCGTTCGACCCGCCCGAAGTACGCCGCGAATGCGTTGCCCTCCAGCAGATCGCCCGCATCCACCAGGACCACCTGATCGGGATACTGGGCGCGCAGCGTCGCGAGGATCGCGGCGGCGCGCGACAGCCCGCCCGGCGCTTCGCGGTCGCGCACGTAGTCCCAGCCGAGCGCCCGGCCGTGCACGTCGGTGGTGGCGACGATCACGATGTGGGCAGTATCGGGACTGGCGGGAGGCGGGGTTTGGACGGCGAGGACGAGACCGAGGACGAAGCGCATAGTACGCTGAAAATTGCCAAGGCTTGGGTCGCGGCGCTACCTTGGACGCCCATGTCGCCGGCCGACTATCTCGCGACGCTCGCCGATCCGACGCGACTGCGCATCCTCAGCTGTCTCGCGGCTGCGCCGCTGTACGTCTCGGACCTGGTGGCGGTCCTCTCGCTGCCGCAACCCACGGTGTCGCGGCACC
>JBGQHV010000042.1:0-21230 GCA_041498155.1 Gemmatimonadota bacterium
CCCATCGGACAGCGCGGACCGCAGCTCACCCGCCGTCTGCCACGGCGCTCCGGCTGATTGCGCGATGATATGCCGGGCGCCATCACGGCCCAGCCGCAGGGTGAGCCCGGTGATCCGACCCGGCAGCAAGTCGAGATGACTCTTCAACGCGCGCCACAGGGCCATCAGCCGCAGGTCGGCGATGTGGCACTCGACGAGCGGGAATACCGCCCCCGGCCGGTCGTAGGGGTGAAATCCGACGACGATCGACGATGCCGCCTTCCCTTTCACCGCCAGTTCGATCGCGGTCCGGTACCGCCACTGCTCGCGCGCGCCGGTGATTTCAGGATCGGCGAGGGTGAGCTTGCCGATGCGACGCAGCGCATCCCCCACGATCGTCCGCTTCGCCGCGAGCTGTGCTTCCATCGACAGGTGCTGTAGCTGGCACCCGCTGCAGCGATCGACGCCATAGTGTGGGCACCCGGGGGTCACACGCGTGGCCGATGGCTCGACGATCTCAGCCGCTTCTCCCCGCGCGAAGTGGCGATGCATGCGCAGGCTCCCCGCGCGCAACCGCACCCGTTCCCCCGGGGCCGTGCGCGGCACGAATACCGCCCGGCCATCACCCAACCGGCCGACCCCATCCCCTCCCGCGGCGATGCCCGAAACCGCGACCGTATCCGCGGTCATTGCAGACCCTCACGCCGGGCCTCGGTCAGCCACGCGGACGTGCGTCCTGCCGGCGGTGCGGACATGGCGACCGCGGGCCCGCCGGTGCGCCGCTCCTCGGCGAGCAGGGCGGCGACGATGGCGATCGGGCGGACCAGCGGCTCGCTCACCGGCTCCCCGAGCAGCCGGCTGCCGGCGCGCTCCACGTAGTGGATGTCGAAGTCCCCGCTGCGAAACTCGGCGTCGGCGAGCACGCGCAGGTGGAACGGCTGTGAGGTGGGAACGCCGACGATCACGAGCTCACGCAGGGCGCGCTGCATCCGCTGCAACGCCGCCTCACGCGTTTCGGCCCAGGCGATGAGTTTCGCCAGCAGCGGATCGTAGTGCAGGGTGACTTCGTTGCCGGCTTCCACCCCGCCATCCCAGCGGATGCCCGGACCCCCCGGCACACGGAGGTATTGCACTACACCGGTCGCGGGGAGGAACCCGTCGAAGGGATTCTCCGCCGTGATCCGGCATTCGATCGCGTGCCCTCGTGGCTGCAGCAAGCCGGCCGCGACGCGCATCGGTTGCCCGGCCGCGATGCGCAGCTGTTCCCGCACCAGGTCCACCCCATACACAAGCTCGGTGACGGGATGCTCCACCTGTATCCGGGTGTTCATCTCGAGGAAGTGGAATTCGCCGTCGGGAGCGAGCAGGAACTCGACCGTCCCCGCCCCGGTGTACCCGACGGCGCTCGCGGCCGCCGTGGCCGCCTCCCCCATGCGCCGCCGCAGCCCCGGAGCGACGGCCACCGATGGCGCCTCCTCGATCAGCTTCTGGTGGCGGCGCTGGATGCTGCACTCCCGCTCGCCCAGGGACACGACGCGTCCATGTCCGTCGGCGAGCACCTGGATCTCGATGTGTCGCGGCCGATCGACGTACTGCTCCAGGTAGATGCTGCCGTCTCCGAACGCCTTCACGGCTTCGCGCTGCGCCGCCTGGAACGCACTCCGGACTTCGCCGACGGCTCGCACCACGCGCATCCCTTTTCCCCCACCCCCCGCGGACGCTTTGAGCAGCGCCGGAAAGCCGAGGCGTGCCGCTTCCTGCTCGGCATCGGCCACGTCGCGCAGCGCGCGGGCGATCCCGGGCACCACCGGCACTCCGGCGGCTTGCATGCGGCGCCGCGCCTCGGTCTTGTCTCCCATGGCCCGGATCGCCGCGGCGGGTGGACCGACGAAGATCAGACCCGCCTCGGTCACCGCCTCGGCGAAGGCGGCCCGCTCGGAGAGGAACCCATACCCCGGGTGAATCGCCTGGCAGCCCGTGCGCCGGGCGGCGTCGATGAGCTTCGCGATGCTGAGGTAGGAGTCCGCCGCCGGTGCCGCCCCCACCCGGACGGCGTCGTTCGCGGCCCGGACGTGCGGCGACAGCCGGTCGGCGTCGGAATAGACCGCCACCGCCTCGAGCGCTTCCTCATGGCACGCGCGGATGATTCGGAGCGCGATCTCGCCGCGGTTGGCGACGAGGACGCGAGAAAACGCCATCAGCCCTCAGCCGTCAGCTGACGGCTGAACGCTGATGGCTGACGGCTCTTACAGCGGGATATTCCCATGCTTCTTCGCAGGATTCCGGTCGCGCTTACTCTCGAGCGAGGTGAGCGCCTCGATGAGCCGGGGGCGGGTGTCCCGCGGATCGATGACGTCGTCCAGAAAACCGCGGTTGGCCGCCAGGTAGGGATGCGCGAACTTGGTGCGATACTCCGCCACCCGCTCCTCGGTCGCCTCCCCCTTGAACAGAATCTCCACCGCGCCGCGCTCCCCCATCACGGCGATCTCGGCCGTGGGCCAGGCGATGTTGTAGTCGCCCCGGATGTGCTTGGAGCTCATCACGTCGTACGCCCCACCGTAGGCCTTGCGCGTGATCACGGTGAGCTTGGGCACCGTGGCCTCGCAGTAGGCGAACAGCAGCTTCGCCCCGTGCTTGATGATGCCGCCATGCTCCTGCGAGACCCCCGGCAGGAATCCGGGCACGTCTTCGAAGGTGACGAGCGGGACGTTGAACGCGTCGCAGAAGCGGATGAAGCGCGCGCCCTTGAGCGACGCGCTGATGTCCAGTACCCCCGCGAGGCTGGCGGGCTGGTTGGCCACCACCCCCACGGGACGCCCGGCCAGGCGCGCGAAGCCGACCACGAGGTTCGTGGCGTAGTCGCGATGCACTTCGAAGAAATCGCCGTCATCCACCACCCGGCGGATCACCTCGTGCATGTCGTACGGCTTGGCCGCCTCGTCGGGAACGATGTCGAGCAGTGCCTCGTCACGCCGATCGGGCGGATCGGTCGACCCGCGCACCGGGGGAGAGTCGAGATTGTTCGACGGCAGGAACGAAAGGAGCGTCCGGATCGCCGTGAGGCACTCAAGCTCGGAATCGTATACGAGGTGCGCGACGCCCGAGGTCGCCCCGTGCACGTCGGCGCCCCCCAGTTGCTCGAAGTCCACTTCTTCGTGCGTCACCGTCTTCACGACGTTCGGCCCCGTCACGAACATGTAGGAGACGCCGCGGACCATGCAGATGAAGTCGGTGATCGCCGGACTGTAGACGGCCCCGCCGGCACAGGGGCCCAGGATGGCGCTGATCTGGGGGACGACGCCCGAGGCGAGCGTGTTGCGCAGGAAGATATCGGCGTATCCGCCCAGGGACGCGACGCCCTCCTGAATGCGGGCGCCGCCCGAGTCGTTCAATCCGATGATCGGCGCGCCGTTGCGCACGGCGAGATCCATCACCTTGCAGATCTTCTCGGCATGCGTTTCGGAGAGCGACCCCCCGAACACCGTGAAGTCCTGTGCGAACACGTACACCAGCCGCCCCTCGACGCGCCCCCAGCCGGTGACGACGCCGTCGCCCAGGATCTGCTGCTCGGCGAGTCCGAAGTCGGTCGAGCGATGCGTGACAAACCGATCCAGCTCCACGAACGAGCCGGGATCGAGCAGGACGTCCAGCCGCTCGCGCGCCGTCATCTTCCCCTTCTTGTGCTGCGTCGCGATGCGATCGGCGCCGCCGCCTTGCTCGGACTCGGCGCGCTTCTGCTGCAGGAGATCGAGCTTCTCTCGCATGGACATGGATCGGAATCTATGGGCTGGGCGACTGATAGCACAAAGGGGACAGGAAATCCTGTCCCCTTCGGTTCCCTTGACCGCCGTACGGCCTAGCTGTCCAACACCGGCACGTCCGGTTTGACGAGCGGCGGCGCGCCGGTGTCGTCCTGGGGAAAGCCCGTCGCCGCCAGCACGATCCGGTGATGGATCGGATCCACCTCGAGCACCTTGAGATCCACCGCCTGTCCTTCCTTCACCGCATCGGCGGGATTGTGCAGCTCGGGGATCCCCAGCTGCGACATCGGGATGAACCCTTCGATGTCGTTGCCGATGTCCACGACCACGCCCTTGTCCATCATGCGGAGCACGCGCCCGCGCAGCTCCGTGCCGACGGGATAGGTCTCGCCGATCCGCAGCCAGGGATCCTCCTGGGCTTGCTTCAGGCCGAGTGAGATGCGCTTGTTCTCGGCGTCGACATTCAGGATGAGCACGTCGACCTCATCCCCCTTCTTCACCACCTCGGACGGATGCTGCACACGCTTGGTCCACGACATGTCGGAGATGTGTATCAGTCCGTCGATGCCCGGCTCGATCTCGACGAACGCGCCGAATGAGGTGAGGTTGCGCACCTTCCCCTTCAGCCGGGTGCCCACGGGGTACTTGGCGGGCAGCGCCATCCACGGATCCTGCTCGGTCTGTTTCATGCCGAGCGAGATCTTCTCTTCTCCCTCGTCCACTTTCAGCACCACCGCTTCGATGGTCTCGCCGATCGAGACGATCTTCGAGGGATGCCGCACGTTGCGGGTCCAGCTCATCTCGGAGATGTGGACCAGTCCTTCGATGCCCGGCTCGAGCTCGACGAAGGCGCCGTAGTTCGTAATCGAGACCACTTTCCCCTGCACGCGCGTGCCGACCGGATACTTCGCGGCTACGTCCTTCCAGGGATGCTCCTGCAGCTGCTTCAAGCCGAGCGAAATGCGCTCCCGCTCCCAATCGATGTCGAGGATCTTGACCTGCAGATCCTGCCCGAGCCGCACCATTTCGCTCGGGTGCGAGACGCGCCCGTAGCTCATGTCGGTGATGTGCAGCAACCCGTCCACGCCCCCCAGGTCGATGAACGCGCCGAAGTCGGTGATGTTCTTGACCACGCCGGTCCGGACCTGGCCGACCTGCAGCTCCTTCATCAGGACTTCGCGCTTGGTCTTGCGCTCGGCCTCGAGCAGCACGCGGCGCGACACGACGATGTTGCGGCGCCGCTTGTTCAACTTGATGATTTTGAACTCGTAGCTCTGGCCCAGCAGCTCGTCGATATTCGGGACCCGTCGCAGGGCGATCTGGCTGCCCGGCAAGAACGCGTCGACGCCCATCAGGTCCACCACCACGCCGCCCTTGATCTTCTTGACCAGCGAACCCGTCACCGGCTCGTCCTTCTCGAAGGCCTCGCGGATCTTCTCCCACACCCGCATGAAGTCGGCCTTCTTCTTGGACAGCACGACCGCGCCCTCTTGATCCTCGAGGTGCTCGAGGTACACCTCGACCTCGTCACCTTCCTTGAGGCTCTTGGGATCCTTGAATTCGTCGATCGCAACGGCGCCCTCCGACTTGAACCCGACGTCGAGGATGACGGCGGCGTCGGTCACGCGGAGCACCTTCGATTTGACGATTTCCCCTTCTTCGATGTTCGAGAGGGTTCCCTCGTACATCTCCGACATGCCCGCGATCTCTTCCGGCGAGTACTGCTCGTCCATGCCAGGGAGGATGCGAATCGGCGAGTGCGGGCGCTTCTTGGGAGCGGGTTCGGGGGTGGAGTCGGCGAGATCCTGCGGTTCGGCCAGCATCGGTTACCGGTTGAGTAGTGGGTTTGATGAGCAGGCCCCGGAGCATCACCCCGGGGCCGTGAACTCGGGAAGGTTACCCAGGGAAGCGCTCCCGCGCCAGCGCGACCACACGCGCCACCTGCTCATCCAGCGACACCCGCGTCGAATCGAGCACCACGGCGTCGTCCGCGGCCCGTAGCGGGGCGACCGGGCGGCTGGAGTCCAGGCGGTCCCGGTCCGCCAGTGCCCGGCTCTCTCGCGCGACCTGCTCGTCGTCGAGCCGGGTGCCGCGCTGACTCAGACGACGTCGCGCCCGCTCCTCGGGACTGGCCGTGAGAAACACCTTGAGTGGCGCCTCCGGAAAAACGACGGTCCCGATGTCCCGCCCGTCCACCACGACTCCCTCGGGGTACGCCGCCACTGCCTGCCGTTGCCGGGCGTTCACCCACTCCCGAATGGCCGGGAGCGCCGCCACTTCCGACACCCGCGCCGTCACTCGCTCCGAGCGGATCTCCTCCTCGACATCGACGCCTGCCACTTCCGGCCGGAATCTCTGCCCCACCAGCACGAGCCGCACGGGCAGCTCCTCGGCCAGGGCCAGGATACGCTGTGCCGACCACCCGTCCCCCGCCCCTCGTCCCCCGTCCCCGAGACGATCGAGCGCCGCCAGGGTCAGGGCTCGATACAGCGCCCCCGAATCGAGGTGCGCCCAAGCGAGTCGCTGCGCCACGAGCGCCGCGGTCGAGGACTTCCCGGATGCGGCCGGGCCGTCAATCGCGATGACGCGCACCGCGTCCGATTCCCTTCAGGACCTTGAAGAAGTCGGGATAGCTGATCGCGACCGACGCGCGCTCGGACAATGTGACCGCGGCCCCCGGCAAGGTCCCGAGCACCGCGAACGCCATCGCCAATCGGTGATCGCCGGCCGTCTCAACCCGCCCGCGCGGCGCCCGCGTCCCGCCATGCACGACTAGGTCGTCGCCCTGCACCTCAGCGGCGGTCCCGACCGCGCGCAGGTTCGCCGCCACGAGCTCCAGCCGGTTGCTCTCCTTCACCCGTAGCTCCCCCACCTGGCGAAAAATCGTCTCACCAACCGCGCGGCTTGCCAACACCGCCAGCACCGGCACTTCGTCCACGAGGGACGGGACCTCCGCCGCTCCGACCTCGGCGCCGAGCAACGGGGCCGGCCGCACCAGCAGGTCGGCAACTGGCTCACCACCTTCCGCGCCAAGATTCAGGCGTTCGACGTGGGCCCCCATACGCTCGAGGACCGCGAGCACGCCGGTCCGCGTCGGGTTTACGCCGACACGCTCGATGAGCAGCTCACCGCCGTCGGCCAGGATCGCCGCCGCCACGAGAAAGGCCGCCGAGGAGATGTCACCGGGAATCGCCAGCTCGAATCCCGACAGGCCGACTGCCGACGGCTGATAGCTGATCGCGTTGTTGCGCTCCCGCAGATCCAACCCGAGATGCACGAACAACCGTTCCGTATGATCGCGCGAGCGCCATGGCTCGGTGAGGGTGACAGGCACATGCCCGGCGAGCGCCGCGAGCAGGAGCGCGCTCTTCACCTGCGCACTGGCGAGGGGTGAGGCGTAGGTGATCCCCTGCAGGTGTCCGCCTCGCACCGTGAGCGGCAGGCGGTCGCCGCCCCCATTGGAGATCTTCGCCCCCATCGCGCGCAGCGGCTCCACCACGCGCGACATCGGCCGGCGCCGCAGCGAGGCGTCTCCTGTGAGCCGCGCGCGAACGCCTTGACCGGCGATCAAGCCCAGCGCGATACGAGCCGTCGTCCCCGAATTGCCGCAGTGCAACACGCCGCGGGGCGTGCGGAGGCGGCCGCCCTGAACCGTGAGCGCGGTTCCGGGACGGAGCGGGCTCACGGGAACGCCCATCTGGCGGAGAATGCGCGCGGTGCTGCGGACGTCGGCTCCGGTGAGCAACTCGTGGAGACGGGTAGTCCCACGCGCCAGCGCCGCGAGGAAAAGGGCGCGGTGCGAGATGCTCTTGTCCCCCGGAACCCGCACTGTGCCGTTCACACGCATGACCACAAGCTATCCAGGGAGTCCGCAGAGCGTAAACAAGAACGGGCGGCTCGGAGAGCCGCCCGTCGTGGAGACTCCGCCGTGCGCCAGATCAGGGCGCGGGCAGATCTCCGGTCACCTGGACGTCGACGTAGCTAGCCACGCCTCGATCTCTCGCGCGCACGACAACCAAGTTCCCCGTATCGAGCAGCATCGAATTGTCCACCGCGAAGTCAATCGGCTCCGCACAGCCTTCGTGCTCGACGAAGCCGTCTTCATCGACCGCACCACCGGTCGCCGTGATGTTGTGGCCGTTCACGAAGACCTGAACGTCGTTGTCGATCCGGACATGGATCTGAACGTTTCGCGCGCTCCCCGAGAACCGCTTCCTCAGCAGTATCTGGACCGCACCATCGCTTGCTGCGGGCCAGGTGGTGTGCACCGAGCTCGCCAGGTCAGGGCAGCTGCCGCTGACGCTGCCACCGAAAGCCCCAGTACCCGAAGGCCAGCCGGTTGCATCGAAAGTCGTCGATTCGAACCCCGCGGGAGGCACCTCACCGGCTCCGAGCTCGAGGTAGCGGTGACCTTGTTCCTGGAAGGGCACGAACTCGCTGTGGGAGAAGTCCACCGCGCCGAACGTGCTGAATGATCCGGTCCGGCCACCGAGCCCGCCCGGCATCATGGTGTGCCCGCGCTCCGTGGCGGAGAGATCCTTGGGCGCGCCCATCGCCAACCAGAACAGATCGTTCGCCACCGACTTGCCGGCGCTCGCCAGGTTGTTCAACAACCCCTTCCGGGCGGGGAGTCCCTCATCACACGCGCCGGGCACCAGGGACTGTTCTACGGGTGGCAGGACCTCGATCGCGGTCGGATCCGAATGGAGCTGGTGCGCGATCCGCAGGTTCGCGGGATCGAACCCCTCCGGCAACGCGGCGTCCAGCACGCACACCGCGACGGTCACGAGCTGAGCGAATTGCGGGACCTCCGGGAACGTCTTGAACTCATAGAACACGGGGAACTGCCGCAGATTTGTCGGAAGCGGATTGACCTGATTGTCCGCCCGGCTGATGGTCACGATCACGTTCTGCGGCAGTGCGCCCGCCGGAAACTCGGTGCCCGCGAGCTGCGTCTCGGTGACGACCTGCCCCCCCGCGGGGCCCACGATCGCGACCGCGCCATCGGGGCCCAGCGCGCCCGGCGGAATCGGCGCATGACCCAGCCCGACGAACTGGAACAGGAGATCGATGAACGACTGGAGTCTCTGCTGCGTCTGGAGCGATTGATCCCCGATCAACCGGTGCGTGTTGTACTTGTCGAGGGTGAAGGCGACCAGGTCTAGCGTGAGCTTCTTCGCGGCTGGGGCCTTGCCCTTCTTAACGAGGAACTCGATTGCCTCGAACTGGACGAACGCTGCGATAACGAGCCCTGGCCTGGGGAACAGCTGCGGGATCAGCCGCTCGATCTGGTCATCCAGACTCGGCTGGTGGATGTTGTTGGAGAAGCTCGGCGCCGGGGTGGCCGCGGGGGCCAAGGGCTCCTGCTCGGTGCCGCAGGCACCGGCCACCAGGAGCGCGCCAGCCAGGAGCATCGGGATCGTCAGGCGGTGCCGCATCTCGCCTCCACTAGTCCTGCAGGACGTGTTCGTTGGAGATCAGGGCGAGCTCCCGGCGAGCTGCTGGTAGCGCGGGTCGCTGCGCAGGTCCCGGAACCACCACTGATAGTCCTTCGCAAGGTCGGCACGCCGCTCCTCGTGCCCGGCCACGTAGCGCTTGAGGAGATCGAATGCCTTGTCCTTGTCTCCCAACAAGGTAAACACAAATGCCTCCCCGTACAGCAAATCCTGGGCCGGGTCGACATCCATATTCCCCTGCGAGCGCCGGAGCACCTGTCGCGCGCTGTCCACAAGTTTGGCACGAGCCAGCACGGCGGCGACCGCGATCTGGGCGTCGAGCTTGACGAAGGTCCACTGGTCCTTCGGCGTGACCCCTTCGAGTTGACCGAACAGGCGCCACGCCATTCCGGGGTCGGGGTTGCGAACGTTGTCGACCGACAGCATCCAGATCTGGCACTCGGTGAACCGATAGTAGCGCGGGAACCGGCGGTACCCTTCGTGACACCACGAGTCGGCGTCGGCAAACTGCGCGAGGTCGTACGAGGACGTGAACAGGCGCCACAGGACGTCGCGGGCGCCGACGTAATATGCGTCGGCCTGGTATGCGCTGGCGGCATCGAGCTTTGACTGGGTGACGTCGGACTTCTGGTAGTCCAGGTGGGCAAGGGTACTCCAGGCGGCCACCAGCGATGGATCCCGTTTCACCGCCTCGCGCAGGTCGCTCTCGGCGTCTTGCAGCAAGGTCGCCGCCCGCGCCGGATTGGGTTCCCCGTGCAACAGCCATTTCCAGTAGCGCAGCGTGCCGCGCAGCTCGAGCGCTCGCGGGTACCCGGGCGTGAGCTTGAGTGCTTGGTCCGCGAAGGCCAGCCCTGTACTGATGAAAGGCTCGGCCACCCCGTAGTCCTGTGTCAGGCGCGACCGCCGCAGCGCGATCTGCCCGCGCTGGACCACGGGCTCGACCCATTGCGGATCGGCCGTCGCGGCGGCCGCGAGCAGCGAGTCCGCCCGGACGAACTTCCGCGCCGCCGAGTCCTCATCCACATCGAGCGCCGCCTCCGCGTCCTTCCGGGTCTTCTCCGCCTGCTCGGCCAAGAGCCAAGCCGACGCGCTGGCGGTCCCGTTCTGGAGCTCGCGCAACCGCACTTCCTGGCCGAGCCGTTCGCGCAGGAAGTCCGCCACCTGCGTCGCCAGCTCGGTTCGCAGCTTCAAGGGGTCCCCGCGGGCCTCGCTGAATGTCTTCCGACTGATGTCGGCGCCGCTCGCTCCATCGATGAGGCGTACGGACACGCGCACGGTGTCGCCGCGCGCGGGCTCGACGCTCCCCTGGATGACGCTGCCAACCTGCAGGGCGCGGGCGATGCTGTCGGGCGCCAGACCTCTGCCCCGGAACGCAGACACGCCGCTCCTGGAGACCACATGCAACGCCTGAACGCCGCTCAACTGTTCGATCAGCGCTTCGGTGAGCCCGTCCGCCAGGTACCCGAGCGAGGAGTCGCGGCTCAGATCATCGAAGTATCCGACCGCGATGCTGCTGGGATCCGGACCTCCGACCGCGGGTGACCCGCCCTTCCGCCCAAGCATGCGTCCGGCGCCCCACACCGCGATCGCGATGAGGGCCACCGCTGGGACCGCCCAGATCAGGCGACGTTGCCACGCTGCCGCCGTCGACGCGGGAGCCGGCATCGCCCCCGTCTGCCGACGCATCGCCGCCGTCACCCGCGACGGGGCGGCGAGCGCCTCGGCGAACATGATGACGGTCGGGAACCGATCGGCCGGCACCTTGTCGAGCGCTCGCAGCAGCGCCAGCTCCATCGTCTCGGGAATCGAGGCCCGCACGATCGACGGCGGCGAGACGGTCGCCATCGAATGCCGGGCGATGATCGCCTGCACGTTCGGTCCGGTGAACGGCGGCTGGCCCACCAGCATCTCGTAGACGACACAGGCGAGACTGTACTGGTCGCTGCGCCCGTCGACATCGCTGCCCGTACCCTGCTCCGGGCTCATGTACATCGGCGTGCCGATGACCGTCCCCGTCTGCGTGAGCTGCTGCTGCTCCAGGGCCGACGCCGCCCGGGCGATGCCGAAGTCCGCTACGACCGCGCTGCCCCCCGACAGCATGATGTTTTCGGGTTTGATGTCGCGGTGCACGATGTCGTGGCTGTGGGCGTAACCCAGGGCGCTCGCCACCTCCGAGGTGATCTTGATGACGTCTTCCTGCGGCAGCTGCTTTTCGCGTTCCAGCCGATCCCGCAGCGACTCCCCCTCCACGAAGGGCATGACGTAAAAGAGGTAGCCCGCGGCTTCGCCCGAATCGTAGAGTGGCAGGATGTGGGGATGCTGCAGCTGGGCGGCGATCTCGATCTCGCGCAGGAACCGCTCCGGCCCGATCGCGGCGGCGATATCGGCGTGGAGCACCTTGATCGCGACCTTGCGACGGTGTTTCAGGTCGTTGGCCAGGTAGACGGTGGCCATCCCGCCGCGTCCCAACTCCCGCTCCATGACGTAGCGGTCGGCAAGGGCGTCGCGCAGGGTGTCGAGTGGGTCGCTCAAAGTGGGCTTGGGATCGTCGGACAGAGTCAGAGAAGGATACGGCCCTTCGTGGACCCACGCCACGGGTGCTCGCCTCGCGCCCATGCCCTTGTCGAGACCGCACCCGGCGTCCTACTAATAGGGACGATGAGCGATCCCGCCCCGCCACACCGGGAGCCCCGACACCGGGCGCCGAGCATCACGCGGTTGTTCTTCGCGACGTTCTTCGCGGTGGCACTCGCGGGGCTCACCATCGCGCTGCTCGCCTGGGTCGGCGCGCGGAACGCCGAACAGGACGTCTTCGGCATCCTCGAGACCATCGATCGGCTGGATGCGGCGAGCCCGGCGCCGACCCGCGCAGTCGAGCGGGAGCGTATCCGCGGGTTGGCCGAGGACATCGGGGACTCCACGCAACAGGCGGCCCTCGCCACCACCATCGTGCTGCTGGCCGTGCTGGCGTCGTTGGGCATCGGCCTGCTGTATGGCCGGCGCCGTCTCGCCGAGCCGTTCGGCGCGATCGTCAGCGCGCTGCAACGGGTCGCCGCCGGGGAGTACGCGGCGCGGTTGCCGGAGGACGCCTCGGGGGAGTTCGGGGCCATCGCCCAGGGCGTGAATCACATGGCGGAGCGCCTCGCGTGGCGCGAGCGGATGCAGGACCAGACCTCGCGCCTGCTCGCCGCCCTGAACGCGGCGCCACGCGAAACCGGGGGTCTGACTCCCGCCCTGGACGTGCTCGCCGAGTCGACGGGCGCCGCCGCGCTCGTGCTCTATCAGCCCGACTACGAAGCCAGTGAATGGGAACCGACCGCCGCGCGCGGCCTTACGCCACGTCCACTCTCACGGATCACCGTGCGCGATGTCGTGGGCGAAAGCGGCGCGGCCGTTGTGCTGCTCGCGGGTGAGCCGGGCGCCGCCGCCCGGGCCAAGCTGCTGCTCCCCCCGGCACCGGGACGGGAAATCGGCATCGCGCCGCTGCGCTCGGCCGGACGCCTGGTGGGTCTGCTCGTGGCGTTGCCCGCCGACGCGTTCGCTCCCTCCCAGCTGGATGCGCTCGAGCTCGCCCTGCCCAATCTCGCGATCGCGTGCGAGCGGGAGTCGGCCCACCAGAATACGAGACGTCTGGCGACGGAGGTGCGGCGCACGGCGCAGTACCTGGAGGAGCAGTCCGACGAGCTCACCCGGGTGAACGAGGAGCTCGCCAAAGCCAATCAGCTCAAGAGCGATTTCCTGGCGAACATGTCGCACGAGCTGCGCACGCCACTGAACAGCATCATCGGGTTCAGCGACATGCTGCTGACCGAAGACGTCGGCGCGCTCTCCCCGACGCAGCGGGACTTCCTCGAAACCGTGGCCCGCAATGGACGCCACCTCCTCGACCTGATCAGCGAGCTGCTCGATCTCTCGAAAATCGAAGCCGGCCAGCTGCGCCTCGCACTCGAAGCGGTCGATCTCCGCGAACTGCTGCGGGATGCGGCCGACACCGTGCGCGCGCAGACCGAGCAGCGACGCCACCGCCTCGAGATCGAGGTGCCCGACCAGCCTCTGCAAGTCACCGCGGACCACGGTCGCGTGCGCCAGGTGTTGCTGAATCTGCTCTCCAATGCGATCAAGTTCACCCCGGAGGGCGGGCGCTTGCGGATCGTCGGCCGGGCCGAGAACGGCGGCGCCCGCATCGAAGTGATCGACACGGGAATCGGGATCGCGCCTGCCGACCAGTCCAAGCTGTTCCGGGAGTTCGTACAGCTGGATGCGTCCGCCAGCCGTCACTACGAGGGCACGGGACTCGGTCTCGCCCTCTGCAAGCGTCTGGTGGAGCTCCATGGCGGCCGGATCGGCGTCGAGAGCGATCTGGGCCGTGGCAGTACGTTCTGGTTCACCCTGCCGCACGAAGCGCGACCCGCCGTCGGAGAACCCTGATGTCCACGATCGTGGTAGTGGAAGACCAGCCGGACAGCCTGAAGCTCCTGGCCACCCTGTTGTCGCTGCGCGGACACACGGTGATTCCGCTGGCGAGCGGCGAGGGGCTCGTCGAGACGATGCGTACGCATTCGCCCGCGCCCGACCTCGTGCTTCTCGACATCCAGCTGCCCGGGCGTGACGGGTTCGCGCTGCTCGAGGACCTGCTGGCCCTCCCGGGGCCCCGGCGCTGGAAGGTGGTGGCCCTCACGGCACACGCGATGCCCGCGGATCGCGAACGTGCGATGGCCGCGGGCTTCGACGGCTATATCACCAAACCGATCGACGTCAGGACGTTCCCGCGCGAGGTCGCGGCGTACCTCGACCAGGGCGCGGCGGGGTCGCCGGGGGCGGCAGCGCCGGCGTAGCCTCGGGGGTCGCGCTGACCTTGCGTACGTCGACGTCCCCCGCGACGGTCGTGATGTGGATCATCCGGCCACCCTTGCCGAGCGTGCCCGTCAGCTCGTGCGACGCGAATTTCCCGGCGATGGTCAGCGGGTAATCACTGGAGATGTCCCCCGTCACGGTGTGGCCGTCCAGCACGGCGTCGACGTTGTCGGGCAGCTCGAGCGTCGCGTCCCCGTGGACCGTGGTGAGGGTGACGTCGCCCGGCTCCCCAAAACTCGAGATCGTGGCCTGCGCGTCGCCGTTGACGGTGGTTGCCCGCACCGGTCCGGCCGAGGTCTCCACGGTGACGTCACCGTTGACCGTGATCACCTCGATGGGGGCCGACGCCCCACGCACTTCCACATCCCCGTTCACGGTCGAGGCATCGACTCTTACGCCCCGGGGCAGCCGCACCGTGAAGACCACGGCGACATCGTTGCCGCGCATCTTGCTGGCCGTCGCATAGTGCCCGTTCGGCCCGCAGCTGGTCGCCGCGCCGGGCCAGATCGCGCAGATCGTGATGCCGCGATCAGACTCCACGGCGACCAGGCGCACCGAGTCCGCCGGGGAGTGGCGGAAGGTGCGTTCGGCGGTGACCTCGACCGAGCGGCTGTCGCCCGCTTCGACCGTGATCGAGCCGTTGATGTTGCGCAGCCACACCGTGTGATGCGGCGCGATCGGGGTCGTGTAGGTCCACGGCGCGGCGCGCTGCCGGTCCGAGGCGAAGAAGTCGGTGTCGAACGATTGCTGTAACCCGCTCAATTGGGCGCGCCCGCGGCCGACCAGCGAGCGCACGAACAGTCCGCCGCCGATCACGACACCGAAGATCACCACGCCGCGCAGGATGTCGCCGCGCCACCGAACCCAGAAATCTCTTCCATTCATACGAGCCCCCCGTGGGGTGACTGGGGAAGGTCGCCGACCCTACGGGGGGAAGTAAACAACGGTTTCGGCCGGTGTGCCAGCGCCGGGGTCAGCTGCCCCCCGCGGCGCAATCGCGGGCGCGGTGCGCCCGGGCCGCCTCGGGGCTGGCGGCAATGACGACGATCGGAGCGAGCGTTCCACCATACCACACACGATCAACCGTCGGACCGGCCGGTTCCACCAGGCCGGACTCCGCGGGGGTAATGCGATGGGAACGCGCCGTCCGATCACCAGCGATTGCCCGGCCCCCCAGTGCCATGACGCCGAGGCTGCAGACAGCCCCGAGCGACAGTGCGATGTTGTTCATACATCCTCCTTGCTCTGAGACGGGCCACGTATGACGGCGTGGTCACCCTCTATGACGCGGAGACGCCACAGAGAGTTGCAGCAGCCGTGTCCGGGGCCGGTCAGATGCATTAGCTTTGCTGCCGTGTCGACCCTGGCGCGATTCCGGGATCTTCTCACCCAGCTCATCCTGCGGGATCTCAAATCCCGTTACAAGCAGACCTTCTTCGGGGCGTTGTGGGTGTTCGGCCGACCCCTGGTGGAGCTGGGTGTGTACGTGCTGGTGTTCGGCGCGTTCCTTCGTGCACCCTCCGACGGCGTGCCCTATCCCCTCTTCGCCTTTTCCGGCGTGGTGCTCTGGAGCTTCGTCTCCGGCGCCATCTCCCGCGGCGCCCGGGCGGTGCAAAGTGAAGCGGGGCTGGTCGCACACGCGCCGTTCCCGAAAGCGACGTTGCCCCTGGCCGCCATCGTCGGCGCCCTGATCGACTCCGCGCTCGCCGCCGTCATGATGGGCCTCCTCATGGTCGTCCAGCACGTCGCGCCGTCACCGCAGGCGTGGCTGCTGCTCCCGGTCCTGTTAATCCTGACGATGATGGTGACGGGAATCTCCCTGATCGGCTCGGCGCTCAACGTGTTCTACCGCGACGTCGGGCACCTGGTGGACGTGGGCATGCGCGTGTGGCTGCTACTCACGCCGGTCGCCTACGCGGCCTCCGTCGTGCCACCCCGGTTCAAGCCGCTCTATGACCTCAATCCCCTCGTGTCGGTGTTTCACTTCTCGCGCGCGGCCCTGCTTGGCAACGGCGACCTCAACGCCCTGGCCCTCTGGTATCCGGTCACCGTCGGGGTGGTCCTGCTCGCGATCGGGATCTGGGTGTTCCGCGTGACCGAGCCGTATTTCGCCGAAACCGTATAACCCATGGCCATCACCGTCTCGGGTGTGTGGAAGCGCTACCGGCTCCGCAGCCAGACGCTCAAGGAGCTGCTGACCGATCTCCTCCCGCGGCGCCGCTCGGCGCCACCGCCCCGCCCGAAGTCGATGTGGGCGCTCGAGGATGTGTCGTTCGAGGTCAAGCCCAGCTCGACCTTCGCGCTGGTGGGCGCGAACGGATCGGGGAAGTCCACCATGCTCAAGCTGATCGCCGGCATGATGAAGCCGACCCGGGGATCGATCCGCGTCACCGGGCGACTCTCGTTGCTGAGCTTTCTCGGCGGATCGTTCCACGGAGATCTGACCGGCCGCGAGAACGTCTTTCTCGAGGGGGCGCTGCTGGGGCTCTCCCGGCGCGAGCTGCGCGCCAAGCTCGACGCGATCTTCGCGTTCGCCGAGCTGGAGCGGTTCATCGACGTCCCGGTGAAGTTCTATTCATCGGGAATGGCGCTGCGGCTCGGGTTCGCGATCGCGGCGCATCTCGAACCCGAGGTCCTCCTCATCGACGAGGCCTTCGCGGTCGGTGATACGGCGTTCCGCGACCGCTGTCTAGGACGCATGCTGGCGTTCAAGGCCGCCGGGACGACCATGGTACTCGTATCACACGAGCGATATCTCGTCGAGCAGCTCTGCGACACCGCGCTGTTGCTCGATCACGGCCGGGTGGTCGCGGCCGGGCGGCCGGAGGAAGCGTTCGCCGCCTACGAGCGGGTGATCGAGGCGGAGGAAGGAAGCGACCCGGACGAGCGCGAGGGGCAACCGACCCGGTCTCCGCTCGACATCGAGTCGGTGGAAGTCCTGGGGGGCGAAGGCAGCGCGGAACCGCTGTTCCAGCCGGACGCCGGCCTCACGTTCCGCATTCACCTGCGGGCTCGGCAGGACATCACCGGCGCTTCCGTGGGAGTCCAGATCGCCCGCGAGTGGCACGTGCTGCACGGCACGCGGAGCAATCGGCAGGGCATCGAGATCTCGGCCAAGACCGGCGAGCGGGTGACGTTGGAGCTCGACTACCGGCCCCTGACCCTGGCGAAGGGCTCGTACGCGATGCACGTGTTAATCTACGAGCACCGTCTCGCGGTGGAACCGATCGTCGTCTGGAAACGCGCCGCTCGATTCCGCGTCACGCTGCCGGAGAAAGAAGGCGTGGGGCTCGTCCGAATCGCGCACACCTGGCGCCTGGGCGACGGCCGCCGCGCCTGATCAGGACGCCAGCCGCGCCTGCTCGCTCGTCCACCACGCCAACATCTTGCGCCACCGCGCCGGGACCGGCACCCGGCGGAGCACCGCGAGCCGCAGCTCGAGCTCCCGCCCCAGATCGTAGGGGACGATGCGTCCTTCGAGCTCGGACGGCACCGACACACCGGCCAGCCCCGCAGCGGCTCCGAGCCAGGCGGCGGCGGCCCGCCCATCCTGAATCTCCTTCGCGTCCAACCGGCGCGCGATCTCACGCCAGTCGACGGCAGCCCCGCTCGCCCAAATCGCCGCGGCATCGAGCAGCAGCACCAGGAGAAACGCGATGTCGGGATGGCGCAGACCGTGCGCGGTCCCGCTCCAGAACAGCTCGGTCGCGGCGGGCACCCGATAGCGGAGCCCACCGCGCTCCACCTCGAACCCCTGCTCGTAGTGCCGTCGCCACGATTCCGCCGGCGGGATCGCGCGCGCGTGGGTGGTGTGAATCTCGACGCCCACGTGCCGCTCGTTCCACAACGCCGGCAGGTGATGGTGCTCGGGTCGCGGCGGCCCCAGCGGCGTGGTGCGCTCGTAGCCCATCTGCCGCAGCTCGTACCACACTTCACGCGCGCGACCCGCGGGCACCAGGACGTCGACGTCATTGGTGACCCGGGCATCCGCCATGGGATAGCGGTCCACCGTGAGCCGGCGAGCCACACCCTTCATGAACACCGCGGGCACGTCGAGACGCTGGAACACCCGGGCCAGCGCCTCCGCTTCGGACTCGATGAGCATGTTGCGCGCAGTCTCTTCCCGCGCCTTCCCCGACAGCCACTCAGCAAGGTCCGCGTCGATCTGAGCCAACGCGCCGATCTGGCGCAGCCGGCGATAGGCCCAGCTGGCGCACCCCTCGAAAGTGATGAGCTCCGGGAGACCACGGAGGTCGACGTCCGCCCAGGCCGCGACGAGGCGGTCCGGCGGCGGCGCTCCCTGAAACCGAAGCGTATCGAGCAGCAGGCGGGCGGCGGTCACGCGCGTGCCGCCGCCGGGTTCGCCTCGGGAAAGCGGGCGATGACCGTGTGTCGACGGGCATGCTCCGGGCGCGATTCCAGGTAGGGTTCGCCGCCGCGAACCAGCCAGGCGTGTGCCCCGAGCGGCGCCGGTCCGGTCTTGTGCACGCCGATCCAGAGCTCGACCGGGCGCCCCGCCCGCCGCAACACATGGTACAACACGGCTGCCCGCTTCAGGCAGGTGCGATGCCACGGGCCAGGAAGGTTGCGCAGCAGGCGGTCCACCCACCGGGCCAGCATCGCGTCGTCCAATCCGTCATCCGGAGGACCGGCCACCGGTCCAGCCAGCCAGGCGGCCAGACGCGAGAACGAGATGAAATACAAGAGCGGCGGCACGATCATCACCGCCGCCGTCGCCCGCAGACGCCAACCCAACGCGAGGCGTCCGCTCACCCACCCACCTCCGACACGAGGAGTTCCGCGGTGCGGCAGGTCTCCAGGAACTGGCGCACGCTCGCTTCGGCCTGCTCGGGTGTCACTTCGTACCGCTCCAAGAGGACGTCGACGAGCTCCGGCAGCGTGCGGGGAGCCTCCAAAGCCTGGAGCAGCGCCAGGCCGCTCTCGCTCACCGAGAAGTAGCGGCGCGAGCCGAGGTGGAGAACGACGCCGTCCCCCTCGACATCGGCCAGGCGGAGATCCGGATGACGCACGTAGCGTTCGCTCATGTCACCAACTCGATCAGACGGTTCGGTCGCGCGAAGAGATCGCGACCCAGCGTGACGCGAAAGCATCGCGCCTGCGCGGTGAGGCGCGTCAGCACATCCAGATGATCCTGGGCGCGGTCCGGCTCCAACATGACCCACGCCGACCAGCGCACCAACTCGGTGAGCGCGACCTTCCGCGCCATCGGCTCGGCCGTCGTGCGGGCCTTTCCGACGGTGGGGAAAATAACGATGTCGGGTGAAACGAGGGGGGTCCAGACGCCCCCCAGATCCTCGGGCCAGAATCCCACCTTCCCGCGGTTCGGCAGGACGACGCCCCCCGCCCGGGCGAGGAGCCGCCGACCACCGTCGCGCAACGCAATCGGGGCGTGACACGTGTGGACGACGATCCGGTCCTGATCGCGCTCGAGAAACGCTGCGTCGTCGGTGCCGACCTGCCACCCCGACGCCGCCAGCAATGCCGCGGTGGTGGATTTTCCGACGTGCGCGTTGCCGGCCACGAGCCAGCCCTGACCCGACGGGTCGATGGCCGTCGCCGCATGGAGGTGATACCAACCGGCGCGGCGCAGCAACACGATCACGACCGCCATGAGGAACGTGCGCGTGCAGCGTTCCAGCTGCTTCACGGCCTCCGGCGAGAGCCGTACCGACGCCACCTGCGCCGCCGCGGGGACGTCGGCAACGGCCGGGGCGTATTCCCAGGTGAGCCGGATCCCACGGCCGTCGGGCCCAGGCCCGAACCGCACGTCCGGCTGCTCGAACACCGCTTTCGGAATTGACTCGAGCTCCCCCTCCGTCACCACGACGTCCAGGGCTAGCCCTCGCGGGGCGGCGAGACGCAGGCCGTCGAGCCAGGTTTCGAGCGCCGTGCGCAACGCGGGATCGGCGCACTGCACGGCGATACCTGTGGTGATCATGTCACAAAGAGGGCGCCTGAACGCGACACGCGCCAGGTCGCCGGTTGCGACCTGGCGCGTACGCCACGAACAGCCGCGGATCAGCTCTGGCGGCCGCCGTGACCCCGGCGCGTGTTGAAGCCGTAGTTCTTCTTGCCCTTGCGCTGCGTGTGACCACGAGTCGGGCCACAACCCGAGATCAGCGTGATGCCGGCGAGCGACGCCTCTTCTTTGATCTGGGGCGTCACAAACGGTTTGCGAGCGTGCTGGTTCACTTAGGCCTCCCGGTGCCTGTGTGGTTTGTTGGGGCTTCCGTCCCCCGTCCACTACCTACGCAATCGGTATGCCAAGAGAACCGACGCTTCGAAGCACCCAGAAAAGCGACGCGCCAGGTTGTCGCAAGACAACACTGGCGCGCCGGCCAACGAGAGCTACGGGTAGATCAGGTGCCGTGGCCGCGACGGTTGTAGTTGTGCCGCGTGGTCCGCGCGCTGGGCTTCCGGCAATTGCGCGTCGGGCTGCCACCCGAGATCAGCGTCACACCAGCCAGCGACGCCTCTTCCTTGAGCCGCGGAGCAACGAAGGGCTTGCGAGTGCTTTTCATCTGGTGAATCCTCCCGGTACCTGGAGTGTGAGTGGACGTCCCGCTCGCTGGCTGTGATTGGCAAGTTCCGCACCCCAATTTGCGCCCTACGATCAGCTGTATAAGCTATTCTTCCACAACGACATACAAGTCAGGCGGCGGTCGTCTGCGACCTGGAAAGATGGCCCACCCGCCACAGGCGAGGGAGGACCTGTAGCAGCCAAACCACGCCCGGGAAGGGACCGGTCTAGCTAGCGCGGCAACGTCCACCAGCCGGCGGCCAACCCGAGCACCTGCGCCACAACGGCCACCGGGAGAGGCAAGCGCCGAGCGCTGGCGTGCTCGGCTTCGATGACGAGGAACACGAGGAGCAGTACGACAAAGAAAGGCCACTGGGCGTGCAACCCGAAGAAGCGCAGGATGCCGTCACCGGTCCAGGCCGCGGCGAAGCCGCCGCCGATGGAGCCGAGCAGCATCCCGGCCTGCTTCGCTCCGCGCACCGGGATGGCGCCGACGGGGAGGAAGACGGCGAGGCCGACCAGTGCCGCGAGCACGGCGCAGGCGAATCCCACCACGTACCCGATGATGCTCTTCATGCGTCACTCCATGCCCGGGGCAGGACTCGAACCTGCATGGGGTTGCCCCCAAGGGATTTTAAG
>JBGQHV010000043.1:0-20986 GCA_041498155.1 Gemmatimonadota bacterium
CCCCACCCCTTGTCCGCCGCCACCTTCGTCAGCGCCGCCGTCAACGTCGTCTTCCCGTGGTCCACGTGCCCGATCGTCCCCACGTTCACATGCGGCTTGTTCCGCTCAAACTTTGCCTTGGCCATGTCTTCCTCTGGTTCGTTGAACGTCGTAGAGAAAAAGTCGTACGGTCGACGACGTACGGACAAATCGTCACTGCGCTACGCCGTTCTCCCTACGCTTCTCACCCTGCGCTTCTTCCCGTACGTCTTTGCCGTTCCGTGCGAGAGCTCGCGAGCGGGATTGAACCGCTGACCTCGTCCTTACCAAGGACGCGCTCTACCGACTGAGCTACGCGAGCCGCACAGCGCACCACAGAGCGGGCGACGGGGCTCGAACCCGCGACCCTCAGCTTGGAAGGCTGATGCTCTACCAACTGAGCTACGCCCGCGCGCTCCCGCGCGCCCCAATGGTGGAGGAAGGATTCGAACCTTCGTAGGCCGAAGCCGGCAGATTTACAGTCTGCTCCCTTTGACCGCTCGGGCACCCCACCTGGCCCTGCCGTCGTCTCGGCCGGCCCGCCGCTTGCCTCCCACTGACAACGCACCCCGCGTGTTTTGCCGCGGGGTGGATTGTGCGCACGCGCTGAACGCGCCGCCTAACGAGTTACGATCTCCGCTCCGGCAACGTGAGCTGACGAAGGGACTCGAACCCTTAACCTGCTGATTACAAATCAGCTGCTCTACCAGTTGAGCTACGTCAGCTGGGTGACTCTCAAATTCTACAGACTCATAGCTTAACCGGCCGGGGCTTCAAGGGCAAGGGAAGGAGCCGGAACGAGTTAGCCCTTGGGCTTCAATAGCTCCTGAAATGGCCCGTACCCCTGCAGCGAAGCGAACGCCAGGTCGGCGTGCACGTATGCAAAATCGATCCCTTGCAGGGTGGCGGATTGCAGCAGGTCGACGGCGGTCTCCCGGTCGCCCAGCAGCGCGTGAATTCGTGCCCGCTGGTAGGTGTCCCCGCCGAGCATGTACGGCTCTGGACTCGACTTCAGCAGGCCGTCGAACCGCAGGGCCTCCGCCCGGTTCCCCTCTCGGGCTGCGATGGCTCCTAGGGTGCCGAGGGCCGCAAACCGACCCATGGCGCCGGAGACCTTCGAAGTTGCGACGAAGCCTTCGAGCAGCCGCCGGGCGTCCGGCAACCGCCCGGCCTCGAAGTACGCCAGCGCCAGGCCGAGCCCGCCATCGTCCTCCCGCCCTACCTCGGCCCGCCGTCGTTCGTACCAAGCGATGGCTCTGGTATCCGCGTCTCGGGCCGCTTCGGGATACCCGTGCGCTCGCAGCTCTGCGGCTGCCATCAGCGCCACACTCCCGGGCGTCCAAGCGTCCTGGGACGGGAGCTGCAGCGCTTCGTCCAGGCGTTGCCGGACCTCGTCCGTGCGGCCGAGAGCCGCCAGCGCACGCACCTCGGTGACCACCCCCCCGAGCTGCCCAGGCGCTCGGCGGCGACCCGCCGTAGCCTCGTTCAGCTCGCGCCGGTGATCGCCGAGCAGGTGCAGCGCCGTCGTCATGTCCCATGCGTAGACGTAGGTCCCCCGAAACAGGCCGCGGTCCGGATCGACCCTGTCCATCGAGGCGATCGCCTCCCGCGGGCGATTGAAGGCAATCGCCCCATTGCTGAGCAAGAACTCGGCATCGGAACCGGGGGCGACCCGTGCCAGCTCGCGCGCCGCCTCGAGGGCGGCCGGACCATTGCCGCGAACGATCCCGGCCACCCACGCGAGATAGCTGCGATCAACTGGAGCGAGGGGCCGATGCGAGCGCTCGAGTCGGCGCACGATGGAATCCGCGCCGGCGTGCTCTCCGATGTTGAGCCGGGCGGCCGCCGACCAGATCAATGCCACACTGAACGTCGAATCGCCCGCCGCCGCTCGGTCGAAATGGTCGCGGGCACCCGGATAGTCGAACCGGGCGAAGCGATCCAGTCCCTCGATGAACTCCTGGTAGGCTGCGTAGTCGGGCGGCTGGCTCGCCCCGGCAGCCCAGCCGGACAGCTTCGGGTTGAAGAGGGTCCCCAACGCGATCATCACCCGCTGGCGCACCTTCTCAACCGCAGCGAGCGGATTGGCGACCGGCCCGACCACCGGATCGAGCGCGCGCATGACCTTGCCGTCCCGGGCATCGGCGATCTCGATCTGGAACCGGAGGCTGTCGCCCTGCCGGTAGTACGCCCCCGACACGACGGTCCGGGCCCGTGTTTCGCGACCCAGCGCCAGGACGCCGGCGGCTCCGGGATCTCCGGTGACCTGCTCAGTCGGCGTGGCATTCGTCGCCATCACCGTGACCGACGGGACGACCTCGACGAGCCCAGTTTCGGTCAGCCCCTGGGTCACCCAGTCCGCCGTCATGCGCCCGAGGTTGTCGAGCGAGGGATCGCCCGTCCGGTTGGCGATGGCCGCGACGACCACCCGGCCGGAGATGAGATTCGACGACCGTCGCGCGAGGATGAGCGCGATGCCGCCGACCAGCACGAGCAGTCCCGCCCCGAGCACGGCGGCGCGCCAAGTGCGCCGACCCGCGAACCGTCCGCGTTGCGGCAGGCTCGACCGATGCGACGAACCGCCGAGCGCCTCGGCGAATTCGGTGACGGTGGCGAACCGATCCTCGGGCGCGGGGGCCAGGGCCCGGGAGATCGCATGCTTCACCGCGCGCGCCCCGCCGGTGCCGGCACCCCGCAGTGCACCGCTAGTGTCGAGTGATTGCCAGTTGTCGACCTCCCGCGCGAACGGCTTCCGCGTGGGCGGCTCGTTAGTGAGCAGCTCGAACAGCACACACCCCAGGCTGTAGATGTCCGTGCGCGCATCCACCTGGAGGCCCATGGCCTGCTCCGGGCTCATGTACCCGGGCGAACCCACGGCGGCGCCCGTCTGGGTGAGCGACTGGCCACCGGCGGCGCTGATCGCGCGGGCCACGCCAAAATCGGCGACCACCGGATGCCCACCGGAGAGCAGGATGTTCTCGGGCTTGATGTCGCGGTGCACGATGCCCTGGGCGTGGGCATACGCGAGCGCGTCCGCGACGTCGACCGCGATGTGCAGGGCCTCGTCCCACGGCAGCGCTCCGTTCTTCACGAGCGATTGCCGCAGCGATTCTCCTTCGATGTACGGCATGACGTAGTACAGCAGGCTGCCGACCTCGCCAGCCGCGAAAATCGGGACGATGTGGGGATGGGTGAGCCGCGACGACAGCTCCACCTCGCGGATGAACCGGTCGTACAGCAGGCGCGAGGACAGGTCCGGCTCCAGCACCTTGATCGCCACGGAGCGCCGTGGGTGCTGTTCGGTCGCCAGGTACACGCGCGCCATCCCTCCGGCGCCGATCTGGCGCTCCACCTCGTATCGGGGCGCGAGACCTTCCCGCAGCAGGTCGATCACGTCGGTCATCACCGCCCAAACCTAGCGGCCCGCGTTGCGGGTGGCGAGGAATCGTCGCCCTCTGGCCGATTCTCCTGCCGCGGATAGTATGCAACACGATATGGTGAGTCCCGCTCGCAGCTCCCCGTTCACACGGCTGGTCGCCTACTACGTGGTGCTGGTCGGCGCCGTGTGGGCCCTGGTCGCCCGGTTCCCCGGGATACCGGACCTCCTGGAGCAGTTCCGAAAGCTTTCGGGACTCCGGGCGGGCAGCCGGAACCTCCCGGACGTGGGGACGGGATTCGAGAATTTCTCCCAGGGCGATCTCGCCCTGATCACCCTGCTGTCCATGTGCGCGGCGTTCGCGTTGGTGGTCCCCGTGGCCTACGTGTACATGGTCACGAAACAGCGGCGCGGCTACGACCAGTCGGTGGTCCAGACGGTGATCATCCTGCCGATGGTCGTCGCCAGCACGCTCATTCTGGTGCAAAACAGCATCTCGCTCGCGTTCGCCCTCGGGGCCGTGCTCGCCGCGGTTCGATTCCGCAACACGTTGAAAGACACGAAAGACGCCGTGTACATCTTTCTCGCGCTGGCGGTGGGGGTCGCGGCCGGCGTGTTCTCCCCCGCCGTCGCGGGCGTCAGCTCGGTGCTCTTCAACCTGGTCGTGCTGCTGTTGTGGCGGTACAACGTCGGCAACATCTACGTGGACCAGCGCGACCGCGTCGCACCGCTGCGCCCGGGCGAGGCCCTGCTGGGGCCGGGGAAGACGGGGGAGTTCATGGCGGTGGGCGATCCCCAATTGCTCGCCGCCCTGACGCCGGCCGAGCTCGAAGAGGTCGCCGACCGCGCGGCGCGTCTCCAGGCCTACGTCGCGGCTCGCGCCGGTGACGACAAGAAGAAGCGGTTCTCGGCGGTCGTCCTGGTCCATACCACGGAGCCGAAGCCGGCGCAGCAGGCGGTCGAAGCGATCTTCGAAGAGCAGACCAAACGCTGGAAGCTCACGGAAATCCTGCCGGGCGAAGGTGGCACCTCGACGCTCGAGTACTTGGTCCGGCTCAAGGAGGAGGTGGAGGCCGGCGCCTTTCTCGACGCCCTGCAGCGCCGCGGGGCGCCGAGCGTCGCGGCCGCCGAGTATCGCTCGCTGCAGGGGCTGAAGAAGAAGGAGTGAAGGTCAGCGGAGGCTGGGCGACCGGGTGGGTCGCGATCGTGATCGGGTTGATGCCGACATGGCTCGGCGCCCAGAACGCGCCCGGCCCGACGCCCGCGCCCGCCCGGCGCACCGTCGTGGCCGGCCCGGAGTACGGGGCAGGATGGCTCCACCGGCTGTTGCTGGGCGCCCACTACCGAGACCTATGGACCACGCCGGTCGCGGTCGACGAGCTCGATCTCACCCGCTTCGCCGGCGGATTGACACCACTGCGCTGCGGCGGCCAACGGCAAACGAAGTCGCTGCGCTTCTCGGGAGCGGACGGCCAGGAGTATGCGTTCCGATCCGTGGACAAGGACCCCACGCTCGCGATGCCGCCCGAGCTGCGCGAGACCTTCGCCCGCGACCTGCTCCAGGATCAGATCAGCTCAGCCCACCCCGGCGGCCCCCTCGTCGTGGCCCCCTTGCTCGAGGCCGCGGGCGTGCTCCAGGCCGAGCCGCAGATGTTCGCGCTGCCCGACGATCCGCGGCTCACGCCGTTCGGCTGCCTGCACGCCGGGATGCTGGGGATGATCGAGCAACGGCCGAAAGAGGGATCGGACGGTGAGCCGGGGTTCGCGGGAGCCGCGGACATCACCACCACCAAGAACCTCTTCGACCTGATCGAACAACACCCGAACCACCGCGTCGACTCGCGGGCGTTTCTCGTCGCCCGCTTGCTCGATGTCTACCTGGGCGACTGGGATCGCCACCAGCTCCAGTGGCGTTGGGCGCGCTTCGACCAGGGCGGCGTGCACTGGTGGCGCCCGATCCCTCGCGATCGGGACCAGGCGTTCTCCCGTCTCGACGGCGTGCTCCTCGCGCTGGCTCGATTCTACCAGCCGCAGGTCGTCGGCTTCGGGGAGGACTACCCGAGCATCTACCGGCTGACGCTCACCGGCCAGGTCCTGGATCGGCGTCTGCTGGCGGACCTCGAGCGACCGGCGTGGGATTCGATTGCCGCGGCGTTACGCGCGCGCATCACCGACTCCGTGATCGACGCGGCGGTCCATCGTCTGCCCCCCGAGTACGACCGACAGAGCGGCCCGGCACTGCTCCGGGCACTGCGGCGGCGGCGCGACCAGCTCCCGGAGATCGCGCGCCGGTACTACCGGCTGCTGGCGCGCGTCGTGGAGCTGCACGGGACGGACGAGGCCGACACGGGCCGGATCGAGCGGCTCCCAGGCGGGCGCACCAGGGTTCGGCTCACGGCGCAGGGGATGACGTACGTCGACCGGACCTTCGATCGGCGGGAAACCCGCGAGATCCGGCTGTACCTGCACGGCGGCAACGACCGGCTCTCCATTGCGGGCCACGACGGCGCCGGCCCGGTCGTCCGGGTGATCGGCGGCGGCGGGGACGATCTGCTGGCGGACTCGGCCGGGCACTCGAGGATGTATGACGACCGGGGGAACAATCAGTTCGTGCGCGGCCCCGGCACAGTGGTCGACCCGCGTCCGTACGAGGCGCCGGCGCAGGATACGTTGACCCTGGGGCGGCCGCGCGACTGGGGAGCGTATGTGGTGCCGTTCACCACGGTGTCGTACGTGCCGAACATCGGCCTCTTCGTGGGAGCAGGCTTCTCGCGCACCGGTTATGGATTCCGGCGATTCCCGTACCGGTCCAAGCTCACGATTCGCGCCGGGTGGGCGACGGCCGCCGCGAGCTTCCGCGCCGAGTTCACGGACTCCGTTCGCGGCGTGCTCGGAGGGGCGATCGGGACCCTGCACCTGCGCGGATCGGGGATCGAGGTGATTCGCTTCTATGGCCTGGGCAACGAAACGGTGGCCTCCCAGCCCGACTCGTTCTATCGAGTGCGACAGGAACAGTTCCTTTTCGAGCCGTCGTTGACCTTTCCATCGTCCGGGCGGGCGCGGATCTCCCTCGGCCCTGTGTTCAAGTACGCCGAGGCCGATCGGACCTCGGGCACGATCCTCGGGGTCACCCCGACCTACGGCGCCAGTACCTTCAGCCAATTGGGAGCGGAGGCTGGCGTTCGCTACGACACGCGCGACCGTCCCCGGGCCGCTTCCCGTGGCCTGCTGCTCACCGTGAGCGGCGCATGGTATCCGGCCGCGTTCGACGTCCGCAAGTCGTTCGGCACCGTGAGCGGGGAGGCGTCGACGTACCTCTCCGCGCACGTGCCGACGCAGCCGACGCTCGCGCTGCGGGTCGGCGGCAAACGGGTTTGGGGCACCTTTCCATTTCACGAAGCCGCCTTCGTCGGCGGCGCGGCGACCGTGCGAGGGTTCACGGAGCACCGCTTCGCGGGAAGCGCCGCCCTGTACGGCAACGTCGAGCTGCGGTTCAAGCTCCTCCAATTCCATTTCCTGACGCCTGTGGACTTCGGTGCGTTCGGCCTGGCGGATGGCGGACGCGTCTACGTGACGGGAGCGTCTTCCGACCAGTGGCACACGGCGACCGGCGGAGGGATCTGGTTCGCGTTCATCAAGCCAGCCAACACGATCAGCATCGCCGCGGCGCGCAGCGTGGAACGCACCGGGATCTACGTGCGGGCCGGGTTCGCGTTCTAGCCGTGCGGTCCCTGCCGGTGGCCGAATGGAGAGCCGAGGTCCCGAGCCTGGACCTCCTCAACACGCTCGTGGGCGACGCCCTTCCGCTGGGCCTTCGTGCCAGCCCTGTCACACAGGCCTTCCACCGGGACGTGTACCTCGACGCACCGGATTGGACGCTGCGGCGGCGCGGGGTGACGTGCCGCTTCCGCACTCGGGTCGACGACCGGCGCATCCTGACTGTGCGCAGCCTTGGCCAGACGGAGGGCGCCGCGATCGTGGTGGTTCCGCAGACGTACGAAGCGGAGGTCGAGCAGCTCACGGGCGAACAGGCGGTCGCCGGAGCGTCGGAGCCCGCCCGCCGGTTGCGCGCGCTGATCGACCCCGCACTCCTCGTCCCGCGACTCGAATTCGAGACCGAACGGCGGGTGCGCATGACCCTCCCGCGGTGGCTCGCTCGCGGGCGGTTCGAATTGCTGTACGACGTCGTCACGGTACGTCGTCAACAGCTGTCGCAGACGCTGCAGGAGGTGACCGTACGGTGCCTCCATCGCGGCCGGCCCCCCTTCGAGTCGGTGGTGGAGACGATGCGACGGACGTACGGTCTGCGCCCGCTGCTCGTCGGCAAACTGGAGCGGGCGGAGAAGCTCGCGCAGGAGCTCGAGGCAGAGAGCCTGGCGCGGACAACACACGGCCAGCACGAAGTCGCCCTGATCGCATGCGACGAGGGCACGGTGGCCTTGCAGGTCGAACGGGGCACGCTGTCGCTGCCGGTGGCCAGCGGGAGCGGCGAGGACGGGTGTCGACACCTGTTGCGCGCCACCTTCGGCAGCGGTGACGGGCAGCTGCGCTTCCTCGGGCTCGCCCCCCCGGTCGACGACGGACTGCCGCTCGAAGTCTGGTTGGCGCGCCGGGTGGGCGGCGGCCCGGGGGTCGCGGCGGGCGGTCATCGGTGGCTCCCGGTCGATGACGTGCTCGCGCAGGTCGGCTCGCCGGCGCTGCGGGAGCCGCGTACCCTCGCGGCGCTGGCGGTGGCGACCCGGGCCGGCGTGTTCCAGCCCGATGGCACGCGGGCGGGCGGAACTCCGAAACCGGCCGCCATCCTGGACCCCGCCGCCGCGCCCCTGGCGGATGACTCCTCGCGGCCAACGCCGGATCAGCTCTTGAACGAAGAGTTGTCCACGCTCGCCTTCAACGAGCGCGTGCTCGATCTGGCGGAAGACACGCGCCTGCCGCTGCTCGCGCGCGTGCGGTTTCTCTCGATCTTCAGCACAAACCTGGACGAGTTCTTCATGGTGCGCGTGGGTGCGTTGGCTCGGGCGGCCGCCGCTGGGTACACCACGCGCAGCGATGACGGGTTCACGCCCCGAGGGGAGCTCGGGGCCATCGCCCTGCGGCTGCGCCCGCTGCTCCAGCGACAGGACCGCTGCTGGAAGGCGACGTGCCTCCCCGCGCTCGTCGAAGCCGGCATCCGCATCGAGCGGTGGGCCGGCCTCGACGACCCGCAGCGGGACGCCCTGCGGCGCTTCTTCGCCGACCAGGTGTTCGCCGCCCTCACGCCGCAGGCGATCACCCGCGCACCGGGCCACCCCTTCCCGGTCATCCCGAACGCTCGCTTATGTCTCGCTGTGGTCGTGCGGGACCCACGCAGCGGCGCGCTCCACTTCGCGTGCGTGCGACTCCCGGAAGGGCAACCGCGGTTCGTCCCGCTCGCGGGCGAGACGTTCGTCCCGCTGGAGGACGTGGTACGGGGCGGCCTCGATGCCCTGTATCCGGGACGCCGAGTGGAAGGGGCGTATGCGTTTCGCATCACCCGCAGCGGCGATCTCGAGCTCGCCGAAGAGCGGGCGGCGAGCCTGCTGCGGGTGGTCGAGGAGGAAACCAAGCGGCGTCCATACGGCGCCGTGGTCCGCGTGGAAGTGGAGCAGGCAATGCCCCAGGCCGTCCGCGACCTGCTGGTGCGCGAGCTCCAGTTCGAAGACGTCGGGGACGTCAGCACGGTCGGCCTCGACGACCTCTACGAAGCGGAGACGCTGGTCGACTTCAGTGCACTGCGTGAGATCGCGAGCCTGCCGCGCCCCGAGCTGCAGTTCCCCGTCTTCCGCGGGCGGTCTCCGCTGGCGCCGGGTCGGTCGATCTTCGAGCAGGTCGCGCAGGGCGACATCCTGGTGCACCATCCGTACGACGCGTTCGAGACGACCGTGGAGCGGTTTTTCGTCGAGGCCGCTGACGATGCGACGGTGGTGGCCATCAAGCTCACGCTGTATCGCGCGGGGGGCCGCTCCGGCATCGTGGACGCGCTGCTGCGGGCGGCTCGGGGCGGCAAGGACGTGTTCGTCTTCGTGGAGCTGAAGGCCCGCTTCGACGAGGAGCGCAACGTCGAATGGGCCCGCAAGCTCGAGGAGGCCGGCATCCACGTCGTCTATGGGTTGGTGAATCTCAAGACCCACTCCAAGACGGCGCTCGTGGTGCGCCGCGAGGACGGGGCCGTGCGGCGCTACGTGCACATCGGGACCGGGAACTACAACGCGGCGACCGCGGCTCTGTACACCGACCTCGGTCTGTTCTCCGCCGACGAGGCCCTGGGCGCCGACCTGAATGACCTCTTCAACGAGCTGTCCGGGTCCTCCCGCCCCCCCGAATCCCCCTTCCGGCGGCTGTTGGTCGCGCCGACCCACATGCTGTCCCGGTTTCTCGAGCTCATCGACCGCGAGGCCGAACACGCGCGAGCGGGACGGGGCGGCCGGATCCGCGTCAAGATCAACGGGCTCGCGGACGCGGACATCATCATGGCGCTGTACCGTGCGGCGCGGGCGGGAGTCGATATCGACATCTGCGCCCGCGGGCTGTGCCGCCTCCGGCCCGGCGTGCCGGGATTGTCCGAGCGCATCCGCGTGATCAGCGTGATGGGCCGGTTCCTGGAGCACGCCCGCATTTTCCACTTCGCCAACGGCGGGGCGCCGGAGTATTACATCGGCTCCGCCGACTGGCGCCCGCGCAACCTGCATCGCCGCGTCGAGGTCGTGACGCCGGTGCATCATCCGGGGGCCCAACGGCGGCTCGACGGGATTCTGACCGCGGAGCTCGATGACCCGACCGCATGGGAGCTCCGCCCGGACGGCCGCTACGAGCGGCGCCGCCCTCGCCCGGACGGGGACCCCCGCAGCGCGCAGCAGCGGATGATGGAGCGCGCAGACGAAGCACACCCGGCGAACGGCCGGGCCTAGCATGCATTCCTCATATCTCCGGAGACTCGCGTGCGTCTCACTGTGATCGCTCTGTCCCTGCTCGCCGTCTCGGTAACCACCAGCGTCGCGCAAAGCCCGCCCCGGGAGCCCTACTACCGGTCGAACTGGGCCGACGTCGCCGCTGTCGCCGGGTCGGGAGTAGTCGCGTTCCTCCCCGGGCTCCTCAAGCTCCCCAAGGGCGCGCCCGAGTGCGCGCCCTGCAGTACCTCCGGCCTCCCAGGCATCGATCGATGGGTGGTCGGCAAGAACTCCGCGCTGGCCCGGAACAGCAGCACCGTGCTCCTGCTCGGCGTCGGGGGGATGGCGACCTACCTGGGCGCGCACGACCGCTCCGGCACGCAGGCGCGCGGCAATGTCGCCGTGATCGCAAACGCCATCAGCTGGTCCGCGGCTTCGACGAATTGGCTGAAGGTAGCCGTCCACCGGAAGCGCCCGGTGCTGTACACGAACGGCGCGGTCGCGGCTGCCTCCTCTCCGGACAGCCGGCGGTCGTTCCCCTCGGGTCACACCGCGGTGGCCTTCGCGGCGGCCACGTCGTACGTCGTGATGGCGCATCGCGAGCACCTGTCCCACCAGACCCGGAACGTGATCCTGCTGTACGGCGGCGCCACGGGCGTGGGAGCGCTGCGCATGGTCGGCGGCAGTCACTTCCCGAGCGACGTGCTGGGCGGCGCGGTGCTGGGCGCAGGGATCGGCTGGCTCGTGGCAGTCGTGCACCCGAAGTTCCCGTAGCGCCGGAGAGCGACGGGTGACGATTCGTCCATGGTGCCTCGCTCTCATCGCCGCCGCGGGCGGCTTCCTGGCCTCGCGCGCGACGGTGCCGCGCCAGGACTGCAACCCGCCGCACTACCGCTGGGCCGTGAAGACGGATACTGCGCTCGCCGGACACGCGGCGACGCGCGCGACGATTCCCGAGATCCTGACGCAGTGGACCATTCCGCCGCTCGGCCCGCGGAACCGGTGCGCAGCGCGCGCCGGACGCGAGCTGGACGTCTACGTCGTGGCAGGGTGGATCCGCCGCATCGAGCGCTCGAAGGACGACGGCGACTGGCACATCGAGCTCACGGCCGGTCCCACGAGTCCGCCGGAATCATGCATCGTCGTGGAGATCCCGTTGGGCTCGCTGGGTGCGGTCTACGCCCGGGCCCGCGAGCGGCTCGACGCCCTGTTGGCCGGCCGGAAGCTCGACAAGGACGGCGATCTGCGCACCCCGCTCGCCGCATCGGTCACGGGCGCCGCGTTCTTCGACGCCCAGCACCGCCGGACCACGCGCAAGCGCGACGGCCCAGATGGTGGTCACGGACGCTGCAACACATCGCTGCGCGCGCTGTGGGAGCTCCATCCGGTGTATGACGTCCGCGCCCACCCGGGCGGCCCCTGACGGACACGACTGTGGCCCTCACTCGACCTCTTTGAGAGACACTCATGCGCACCCGATCCCTGTCGCCATTCGCGGCGTTGCTCGCGCTGCTCCGAGCTCTGCCCTTGCCCGCTCAGACGCCCGCGGCCACGCCACCGGTCCAGGCCCCGGTCCGGACGACGATTCAGGTCATGGTGCTCGGCGTCTTCCACTTCAGCAACCCGAACGCTGACTACGCCCAGTTTCAAGGGACTGACGTTCTCACGCCCACCCGCCAGCGCGAGATCGAGACGGTGGTGGCCCAGCTCACCCGCTTCAGGCCGACCAAGATCGCGCTCGAGCGCGTGCCCGCCGAAGTCGACTCGATCAACGCGGATTACCAGCGCTACCGCGCCGGGACCTTCCCCCTGACCCGAAACGAGATTCACCAGTTGGGCTTCCGGCTCGCCGCCGACCTCGACCTTACTCAGCTCTATGCCGTCGACTTCCAGAGCGGCATGCGCATCGACTCCGTCATGGACTACGCCCGCGTCCACGATACGGCGTTCGTCACCCGGTTCAACGCGACCATTTCGGAGGTGGTGAAGCTCCTCGATCGGATGCAGCGCGATTCATCGATTGGTGCCAACCTCCGCTTCATGAATGATCCTGAGAACATTCTACGGGCCCACCAACCCTACGCCGATATGGCGACGGTGGGCGGGGGGGACGGCTACATCGGAGCCCGGGTGGTCTCCGACTGGTACGCCCGAAATCTCCACATCTTCGCCAACATCGCCCGCATCGCTCAGCCCGGAGACCGGATTCTTCTCATTATCGGCATGGGTCACGCTCCCATTCTGCGCGAGCTGATCCGTTCCCATCCGGCCATGCAGCTCGTGGAGCCCCTGGACTATCTGCGCTGAAGCCCCATGGCCGACCCATTTGAAACACTCAAGGCAGCCTTGGAAGACCGCTACACCCTCGAGCGGCAGCTGGGTGCCGGCGGCATGGCCACCGTCTATCTCGCCCATGACGTCCGCCACAATCGCAAGGTCGCGATCAAGGTCCTCCGCCCCGAGCTCGCCGCGTTCATCGGAGCCGAGCGATTCCTGAAGGAGATCGAGACCACCGCCAATCTCCAGCACCCGCACATTCTGCCCCTGTTCGATTCCGGACGCGTCGATGGCACGGTCTTCTACGTCATGCCGTATGTCCAGGGCGAATCGCTGCGCAATCGGCTCACCCGCGAGACGCAGCTCCCCATCGCCGACGCCGTCCGGATCGCCGCGGAAATCGCCTCGGCCCTCGACTACGCCCATCGCCACGGCGTCATCCACCGCGACATCAAGCCGGACAACGTGTTGTTCCACGACGGTAGGGCGCTGGTCGCCGACTTCGGGATCGCGCTGGCCCGGAGCCGCGAGGACGACGGCATCCGCATGACGAAATCGGGCATGAGTCTCGGCACGCCCCAATACATGAGTCCCGAGCAGGCGGCCGGCGAGCACGCGCTGGATGCACGGACGGACGTGTATGCCCTCGGCGTCGTCCTGTACGAGATGCTTGCCGGGGAGCCGCCGTTCACAGGACCTTCCACGCAAGCGATTTTCGCCCGAGTGATGGCGGAGGTGCCCGGCCCGTTGAGCCTCAAGCGCAAGTCGGTCCCGCCCCATATCGATGCGGCGGTCGCGCAGGCGCTCGAAAAGCTCCCGGCCGATCGCTGGCAGTCGACGGCGCAATTCGCCGCTGCGTTGACGAGTGCCGGTGCCACGAGCTGGCCGGGCGGCAGGCTCCCGGCCGCGTTGGGGCGGTCGCTGTTGCCCTGGGCGGTGTCGACCGTCCTCCTGCTCGCGCTGGCGTGGGTGAGCCTCCGGGGCGATCACGGGCGGCACTCGCCGCCGGCCGGACCGGTTCGCTTCAGCGTCGAGCTCGATCAGGGCGTAGAACCCACCTTCACCCCCATCGTGCGGCTGAGCCCTGATGGCCGGCAGCTCTTCGTCACCGCCAATATCGGTCATCGGGAGGAAGTGCTGCATCGCTCGTTGGACCAGATGGGCATGCGCGTGATTCAGGGCGCCGGTCAGGGGGAACAGGGGACCGGGAACAGCCGACCGTTCATCTCTCCCGACGGCCGGTGGATCGCCTACGCGACTCAGGGCAAGCTCAAGAAGGTACCGGTGGAGGGCGGACCCGCGATCGACCTCGCCGCGGCCGACTGGGCGGGCGGGAGCTGGGGGCAGAACGGACGGCTCGTCTACACTCGCGCCTACAACACCGGTCTCTGGATCGTGAGTGAAGGTGGTGGGGACGAACGCATGCTCACCACGCCAGACACGGCGAAGGGCGAGTTGGGCCACTGGTGGCCCCAGATGCTCCCCGACGGCGACCACGTGCTGTTCACCGCCTACCGCACGCCGATCGAGCGGGCCACGATCGAGGTGCTCTCGATCAGGACGGGCAAGCGGGTGGTCCTGATCACCGGAGGCGTCTTCGGATTCTACGTGCCGACCGGGCACCTGCTGTACGCGGTGGGTGAGACGATCCGAGCCGTGCCGTTCGACCTGAGCCGACTCGCGGTCATCGGCCCCGCACTTCCCGTCGTCGATAGCGTGGCCATGAATCCCTCCGACGGCGCCGCGGCCTTCGACGTGTCGGAGAACGGGACGCTCGCCTATCTGCCGGTGAGCTCGTACGTCACGGAGTCGGAGCTGATGCTGGTCGACCGGAGGGGACACGAGTCGCTGGCGCTGCCCCGGCCCGATCGCTACAACCACCCGCGCCTTTCCCCGGACGGGGGCCGCATCGCGGTGGACATCCGATCGGCAAATTCCTTGGGGGACGTCTGGGTGTTTCAGCTGGGCCGTTCGGGCGGGCTGCGCGTCACGTCGGAAGGCGGGAGGGATTGGGGCGCGGAGTGGACACCCGATGGGGGAGAGCTGGTGTACATCAGCGAGCGCCCGTTCTTCGACCTCTATCGCCGAGCGGCGGACGCGAGCCGGCCCGCGCAACCACTGCTGACAGGCGGGTTCGATCACTACACGGGCACGGTGTCGCGGGATGGCCGTCTGTTGGCCTTCGAGCTCAGCGTGCCCGGTGGCGCCGAGCTCTGGACCGTCCAGCTGCGCCGCGCGCCGGCGCCTGCCCGGTATTTCGCGAACGGATTCAACCTCGCCCATCCCACGCTGTCGCCGGACGGCCGTTGGATGGCGTACGATTCCGACGAGTCGGGTCGCGTCGAAGTGTATGCCCAGTCCTATCCGGACCCGAGTCTCAGACGATGGAAGGTCTCGCCAACCAACGGATCGGAGCCGATGTGGACCCGGGGCGGACAGGAGTTGGTGTACCGAAAAGGGGATAGCGTGATGGCCGTGAGCGTGGATCTCCGGGGCGGCCGGAGCGGTCAGCCTGTCCTTCTCTTCAGCGGCCCGTATCCAGATAGCCCGGGCTGGACTCGGCCGCGGAGTTACGACGTGTCGCGCGACGGGGAGCGGTTTCTGATGATGAAGCTGCCACCGGAGCAGAGCCGGCCGCGGATCAACGTCGTGTTGAACTGGTTCGATGAGCTGCGCCGGAAGGTCCCCCGCTGAGCCACGCCCGGTCGCCGTCCCTCACGCGGGCCCTCTCGCCGCTCGCCTACTTCACCTTCGGCTTCGGCAGCATGGTGGGGGTCGGCTGGCTGGTCATCATGGACGACTGGCTCGCCCGTGGAGGGCCGGCCGGGGCGATGCTCGGGTTCGCCGCAGGAGGTCTCCTGCTGTTGCCGATCGCGGCGAGCTATGGGCGCCTGGTGCGCGATATCCCCGACGCCGGGGCCGAAATCGCCTACACCGAGGCCATCTTCCCGCCGTTCGCGAGCTTCGGCGCCGGCTGGTTCATGGTCCTCGCCTACGCCATTGTCTGTCCCTGGGAAGCGGTGGCGATCGGCAATCTGTTGGCCCGGGTGTTTCCGGGGCTGAACAGCCTTCCCCTCTACGCCGTCGCCGGCAAGACGATCTTCGCTCCCCGCCTCGCCGCCGGCGTGATCCTGACAGTGCTGGTCGCCGCGGTGAACGTCCGCGGGATCCGCCCCAGCGGCCGGTTCCAGACCGTCACGACGCTGGGCCTGCTCGCCTGCTTCGTCGTATTCGCCGCGCTGGGGTTCGCCCGCGGATCCGCCGATCGCCTAGCCCCGCTGTTCGCCCGTCCGGGAACGGCGGGCGCCCTCTGGTCGGTGCTGCTCGTCGCCCAGATCGTGCCCTACTTCATGACCGGCTTCGAATCGGTCGCCAAGGGATCGGAGGAAGCTCGAGTCGGGTTCGACCCGCGTGGCTTCGGCCGGGCCATGACGCAGGCGGTACTGGCCGGCGCGGGCTTCTATGTGCTGATCGTGGCCGCCGTGAGCTTCGTGTACCCCTGGCGCGATCTCGTGGCGGGACACCTCGGCACCGAGGCCGCCTTCGCGCGCGCGTTCGGCTCACCCGCGATCGCGCGGCTCATCCTGATCGGGGCGTTCCTTTCACTGCTCAAAGTGTTCAACGGCAACTTCGTCGCCGCGACGCGGTTGCTGTACGCGATGGGGCGCCGGCGACTCGTGCACCCCGGCCTGGCGCACCTCCAGCCGCGGTTCGGAACGCCCGCCGCGGCGATCGGCCTCCTCGCCCTGCTCACCCTCGCGGGAGCGTGTCTCGGCGATGCCCTGCTGATTCCCGTCACCGAAGTGGGATCGCTCGCGGCGGCGATCGGCTGGTGCGCCGCCTGCCTCGCCTTGTTCGTCCGCCAGCGGCGCTCGGCAAGTCGCGACTCGGGACGCGGCGTCGCCGCTCTTGGCGCGGCGGTGAGCATCGCCATCATCCTGATGAAAATCGTCCCGGCGGTTCCCGGGAGCTTCACTCGGACCGAATGGATTGCGCTGGGAGGGTGGGCGGTGTTGGGGATGGCGCTGTGGTTCGGTCGTAGAGGTTGGTGAAGGACAACCTCCGCCTCAGCGCGGCCCTGCCGGCAGGTGCTCCAGCAGATACCGGGTCAACAGCGAGTAGATGTGCAGCGTCGTCCCGCGCCCCTCGCAGATGCAGTGCGACCGGTTGGGGTAGGCCATGAAATCGAACGGCTTCCCCAGCGAGACCAGCCGGTTGACCAGCCGTTCCGATCCCTGATAGTGCACGTTGTCGTCTCCCGAGCCGTGCACCAGCAGCAGCTGGCCGTGCAGTCCGTCGGCGAACGTGATGGGCGAGGCCAGGCGGTAGGCGTCCCCGTCCTGCGGGAGCCCCATGTAGCGCTCCTGGTAGATCGTGTCGTACAGCCGCTGGTCGGGGACGGGGGCCACGGCCATCCCGACGGCGTACACGTCGGAATAGCGGAACATCGCCTGGAGCGTGCTCGAGCCCCCACCACTCCACCCCCAGATGGCGACTCGAGTCGAGTCGAGGTAGGAGCGTGACCGGGTGAGCGCGCGCACGGCGTCGGCCTGCTCGCGACTCGAGAGGACGCCGATCTGCCGGTAGACCACCTTGCGCCAGGCGCGCCCGCGCGGCGCCGGCGTCCCCCGGTTGTCCACGCTCGCGACGATGTAGCCCTGATCGGCCAGCATACGGTGCCACAATCCGGAGGTCCCCGCCCAGCGGTCTAGCACCGTCTGGCCCGCCGGCTCGCCGTACACCTGCATGAGGAGCGGGTACGTCTTCGTCGAATCGAAATCGCGCGGCCGGATCATCCAGCCGTCGAGGGTGACGCCGCCGCCCACTTTCACCTTGAAGAATTCCGTGGGCCGCGCCACGAGCGACTCGACGGCGGCGCGCAGCCCCACGTTCTCCACCAGGGTGCGGACGACCTGGTGCGACGGCAGCCGGACCAGATCGGTGACCGGCGGCGTATCGAAGCGCGACACAGTGTGAATGGCCCAGTGGGCGTCCGGCGAGATGAAATAGCTGTGGGTCCCGGGCGCGTCCGTCGGCGTCACCCGCTCGGGGCGGCCGCCGCCCGAGAGCCGGATGCGATAGAGGTAGCGCTGGGTCGCGTTGTCCGGTGACGCGATGTAGTAGAGCCACCCGCCGGGCTCATCCACAGCCGCCACGTCGATCACATCGAAGCTGCCCGGCGTGAGCAGCAGCGGCGCGCCACCCTGGCGCGGGACCGAATACACGTGGCGCCAGCCGTCGCGCTCGGAGAGCCACAAGAACCGGGTGCGGCCCGCGATCCACTGAATGTCGTCCACTACGTCAACCCACGCGCTGTCTTGCTCGGTGAGCACCGGTCGCGTCCCGCCCGTCACGGCGTCCGCCAGCAGCACGCGGTCGGTATTCTGCAGCCGGTTGATGCGCTGCAGCACCAGATCCTTGGATCCCACCCACTCCATGCGCGGCAGGTAGTTGTCGCGCAGATCGTCGGAAAGGAATATCCAGGTCGTTTGCCCGCCGTCGGCGGGCACGATGCCGGCGCGCACGGCAGAGTTCGCCGTGCCCGCCTTGGGATACTGGATGGGGATGGTGAACGGGTAGAGCGAATCAGTGTCGTTGATCAGGGTGAAGGTGCGCACCCCGGTCATGTCGAAGTGCCAGTAGGCGATCTTCGCGCCGTCGGGCGACCAGCGGAACCCGTCGCGCAGATCGAACTCTTCCTCGTAGACCCAGTCGGTCATCCCGTTGACGTGCAGCGAATCGGCGTCGGTCGTGAGCCGTGTGATCGAGTCGTCGGACAGCCGCTCGACATAGAGATCGCCGCGGCGCACGAAGGCGACGCGATCGCCCGAGGGAGAGAACTTGGCGTACATGAGCGACGCTTCGGGGCCGCGCACGCCGAGCTGCTTCAACGCGCCGCTCTTCGTGTTCAGCACCCAGTAGTCGCCGCGCGTGTTGCGCCGCCACACGCGGCGCGTGTTCGTGAACACGAGCAGCAGGGTGTCGCCGGGGCCCCAATCGTAGTCGTCGATGTCGAGCGGCGCGCTGGCGCCCGCGGGGATGAGCTGCCGCGCCGAGACGAGGATGCTGCGGGTCCCGGTGGCCGCTTCGTAGCGCACCAGGTCGGAAGATCCGGGAACCACGGCCGAGGGTTCGACGGTGGTATAGGCCGCGCCGCCGCTGGTCCAGCGGGCCGGGCCAAAGAACTGCCCCGCGAAGTCGCGCGTCGCGAACAGCCGCCGCAGCATGTCGGCCGTGGGGCCCTGCGCCTGCGCGGCGGCGGCCCGCGACAGCGACAGGAAGGCGAGACCGACGACGAACGATACACGGCGCATGGCGACGCTCCTGATGTGGTCCGGAGCCAGGAAAGTAAGGGGCGTGCTCGGCTTGCGGAATTGCCGCCCGTGAAGCAAGGTGATGGGCGCGGCACGCGCCGTCATCCACGATCAGACGTCAGGCACCCGAGCCGGAGGCACGACATGGCACTGATGGACCGGGCGAAGAACATCCTGCTGCAGCCGACCAAAGAGTGGCCGGTAATCGACACCGAGCAAGCGAGCACCGCCGGTCTGTACACCGGGTACATCATTCCGCTCGCCGCGATCGGTCCGCTCGCATCGCTGATCGGCTGGTCGGTGTTTGGACTCCGACTGCCCTTCGTCGGCTCCATGAAGATCCCCTTCAGCTTCGGCATTCGGAATGCCGTGATCGTGTACGTGCTCAGCCTGGTCGGCGTGTTCGTGCTCGGCTTGATCATCGACGCGCTCGCCCCGACGTTCGCGGGACAGAAGAACCAGATTCAAGCGTTGAAAGTGGCCGCGTATTCGTACACGGCGGCGTGGGTCGGTGGGATCTTCAATCTGATTCCGTCGTTGGCCATCATCGGCCTGCTGATCAGCTTCTACAGCCTGTACCTGCTCTACCTGGGCCTGCCGGTGTTGATGAAGGCGCCGCAGGACAAGGCTGTCGGCTACACCGTGGTCGTGATCATCGTGGCGATCGTGCTCTATCTCATCATCGGCGTCATCGTCGCGCAATTCGCCTGGCGGCCCGCGATGGGCATGCCGGGCCTCTAGACCTTCCGCCACTTTGTCCCGCCCGGGGTGTCTTCGATCTCGACACCCCGGGCGCGCAGTTCCTCCCGAATTCGGTCGGCCTCCTTGAAATTCCTCGCCTGACGCGCGGCCGCACGGGAAGCGAGCCGCTCCTCCACGCATCGCGTGAGCTCCTCATCCACGGGTGGGGGCGACGGGCAAACGTCCAGCACGCCATCGATCCACCGCCAAGTCTCCAGCACAGCGGGGCCAGGACGCGCACCCGCGTCGAGCAACAGGTTGCCCTTGCTGACGAACTCGAACAGGGCCGCGACGGCGCGCGGGGCGTTCAGGTCGTCGTCCATTGCCTCGGAGACTCGCGTCTCGAGCTCCTGAGCGAGATCGCGAAAGCGCCTGTCCTCCTGTGGCCCCGCCGCCGCTCGCAGCCGGTCCCGGAAGATGCCGAGCCGGCGCGAGCCGTCTTTGGCGGCCGCCAGCGCCTCGTCGTTGTAATCGAGCTCCTTGCGATAGTGGGTCTGGAACGCCAGCAGGCGGAATGTGCCGGCGTCCACGCCCTCTTCCTTCAAGTCGCGCACGGTGAGGAAATTCCCGAATCGTTTCGACATCTTCGTGCCGCGGACATTGAGAAACGCCCCGTGCACCCAGGTGTGCGCGAACGGCTGGCCGGTCACCGCCTCCGATTGGGCGATCTCATCCTCGTGATGCGGGAAGATCAGGTCCACCCCGCCCGCGTGGATATCGAGGGTCTGGATCCCGAAGCGCCGGCCGATCTCGTCGAGCGACATCGCCGAGCACTCCAGGTGCCAGCCGGGACGCCCGCGGCCGAACGGCGCATCCCAGGCCGCGCCGACCTGCTCGTCCAGCGCATCGGCCTTCTTCCAGAGCGCGAAATCGCTCGGGTTCTCTTTGGCGTACTCGTCGCTCGCGACGCGCGCGCCGACCTTGATCTCCCGGGTGTCGAGCCGGGACAGCCGGCCGTAGCCGGGGAATTTGCCGATCGCGAAATACACCGATCCATCGTCACTCTTGTACGCCACACCCTTGGCGAGCAGCTGCTCGACCAGCTGGACCATCGCCGCGATCGCCTGCGTGGCGCGCGGATACAGATGCGCCGGCGTGATGCGGAGAAAGTCCCGGTCCTCGAAGAACGCCTGCGTGAACGGCTCGGTGTGCTCCACCAGCGCCTTCCCCGCCGCCGCGGCCGCCTTGATGGTGCGGTCGTCCACGTCGGTGAGATTCATGATCTGGAACACGTCGTAGCCGGAGCGCTCGAGCCAGCGGCGCAGCAAATCCTCGAACAGGAACGTGCGAAAGTTGCCGATGTGGGCGTAGTTCCACACGGTGGGGCCGCACGTGTAGAGCGTCACACGTGGGGC
>JBGQHV010000044.1:0-20514 GCA_041498155.1 Gemmatimonadota bacterium
ACGCACGCGTCCCTCCGGGGCGCTGGCGTAGACGGCCTCGTAAATGGACTCCGGCTCCACACCGTGCTCCAGGAGGGCCGCCGCGACGCGCAGCGCGCGCGCGCTCGTATTCGAGAAGCGAAAGCCGCCCGTGTCGGTGAGGATCCCGACGTAGAGCGCCCGCGCCGCGTCGGTCGCGAGTGGCCACTCGAGGGCCGACGCGAGGTCGAACACCAGCTCCGCCGTCGCCGTCGCCTCCGGCGCCACGAGGCGCGGGCCGTCGGGCAGGGTGCCGGGACTCACATGGTGATCGATGCAGGCGACCGGCGCGCGCCGTTCATGCACCGCCTTCCCCAGGTCGCCCAGCCGCCCGAGGTCCGAGATGTCCACCACGATCACCACGTCGGCCCGCGCGATCTCCCGTCCCGCGCGCTCGCTCGCGTCGGCGCCCGCCGGTACCAGGAACCCGAACCGCTCCGGGATGCCGGTCGGATTGGCGATCACGGGGTCGAGGCCCTGCGAGCGCAGCAGGTGCCACAGCCCCACCTCGCTCCCCACCCCGTCGCCGTCGGCGTTGACGTGGGTCGTGAGGGCGACGCGCCACCCGGGCTTCAGGATCGCGGCGATCTGGCGCGCGGCGGCCACTCTCTCTGGTGCAATGGGAATGGATTGCATGCACACAAGATACCTGCGTCGAGAAGAAAAGCCGACGTCCTTCGTCTCGACGATTCTCTTCTAGACGCCTTTTCGTCGTAGAACCGAATGCTTCCTGCTGTAGCCGAAGTAGATGGCGAACCCGATCAGCAGCCACACCAGGAGTCGGATCCAGGTATCGGCCGGGAGAGTGAGCATCAGGCCGAAGCAGGTGAGAATCCCCATGATCGGCACGAACGGCACGAACGGCGTCCGGAACGGCCGCTCGAGGTCCGGGCGCTTGGTGCGCAGGATCCAGACCCCGGCGCACACCAGGACGAATGCCAGCAGGGTACCGATGTTCACCAGCTGCCCCAGGAGCTGGAGCGGCAGCAACCCGCTGGCGAGCCCGACCGCGATGCCGGTGTAGATCGTCGACAGGTACGGGGTTCGCCGCGTAGGGTGGACCTTGCCCGCCCAGCGACCGAGCAGGCCGTCGCGCGACATCGCGAAGAACACCCGCGACTGCCCCAGCAGCATCACGAGGATCACCGAGCCCAGCCCCAGCACCGCCCCGATGTCGATGGCCACCTGGACGACCCAGGGCGCGTGGACCTGCTCCATCGCGTACGCCATCGGCGCCGGCACGTTGAGCTCGGTATAGGGCACCATGCCGGTGAGCACCGCCGATACGACCATGTAGAGCACCGTGCAGACGGCGAGCGATCCCAGGATGCCGATCGGCATGTCCTTCTGCGGATTCTTCGCTTCCTGCGCCGTCGTCGACACGGCATCGAAGCCGATGTAGGCGAAGAAGACGAGACCCGCGCCGCGCAGCACGCCCGACCAGCCGAAGGTGCCCCAGGCGCCCGCGTTCGGCGGAATGAACGGCTTCCAGTTGGACGGGGTGATGTGCGACAGGCCGACGACGACGACCAGCAGGACGATCGCGACCTTCAGGATGACGATGAAGTTGTTCACGCGCGCCGATTCGCGGATGCCAATCACCAGGACCGTCGACATCAACGCCACGATGATCACGGCGGGCAGGTTGACGATGCCGCCGGTCAGATTGAGTCCGGCATGCGCGCACGCGGGTGCGCCCATCGTGCCGACCTGCGCGGCGGTGCACCACACCGTGGGCGAGGCCGCGAGCCCCGGCGGGATGTGCACTCCGAAGAGGCCGAGCAGGGAAACGAAGAAGCCGGACCAGCCCACGGCGACGCCCGCGGCGCCCGCGGCGTACTCGAGCACCAGGTCCCAGCCGATGATCCAGGCGACGAGCTCGCCCATGGTGGCGTAGACATACGTGTAGGCGCTGCCAGCGACGGGGACGGCGCTCGCCATCTCGGCGTAACACAGTCCCGCGAAGGCGCAAGCGATGCCGACCAGGCCCATCGAGATCGGCACCGCCGGCCCCGCATAGAGCGCCGCCGCCTGCCCGGTCAGGACGAAGATCCCCGCCCCGATGATCGCGCCGATCCCCAGCGTCACCAGGTTGAGCGGGCCGAGGGTCCGCTTGAGCGACGTTTCGCTCGTGGCCTCGGCCTCGGCGCGCAGGGTGGTGATGGACTTGGTGGCCCAGAGCGACATCGACGTTCCTGGCGTGAGTTACCGGCAATCTGCCAGGGGGAGCGCCGCTCGTAACCGGTTGCGGTGCGAGCGGGACAATTCCGCGTCCCAGGGGGACGGGACGGCGGGTTACGTCAGGAGCGATACACCCGTTCGCGATACCGCCGGCTGAGGCGCAGGCGCGCGCCGCCCGTGAGGATCACGAGGCCGTCGCCATGGAACCAGGGTTGCAGCTCGCGGATTCGATCGAGGGCGACGATCTGGGAGCGGTTGATCCGGCGAAAATGCCGCGCGTCGAGCCGGGTTTCGAGCGCCCCGATGGAGGTCCGGAGCCGGTGCGCGACCTTGCCGACGTGGACCCGCACGTAGTTGCCCTGCGCTTCCAGCCAGTCCACCTCGTCCACGCGGACGAAGAACGCTCGCCCACGCTCCCGCACGAGGAGGCGGGACAGTGGCGTCTCGGTCGTCGCCGCCGCGTCGCGCCGATCCAAACGGCGCCGGGCCCGCGCGATGGCGGCGCGAAACCGCTCCGGATCGATCGGCTTGAGCAGGTAGTCCACGGCCTCGCGACCGAACGCCGGCACCGCATAGCGCGCGTGTGCGGTCACGAAGATCACCGCCGGCCGGCCCTCGGGCGGCAGGCCGTCCAGCAGCGCCAGGCCATCCGCCCCGGGGAGCTGGACGTCGAGCAGCAGCAAGTCGGGTGACAGCGACTCGATCCCCCGCCGTGCCGTCGGGACATCCCCGCAGGCGCCCACGACCTTCACGTCCGCCTCGCCGCGCAGCAGGCGGCGCAGGCGCCGCACCGCGAGCGGCTCGTCCTCGACCAGCAACGCCCGGATCGTCACGCGACCCGCGCCTCGCGATAGGGCAGCGACACCCGCACCAGCAGGCCCATCGGCGTCCCATCGAGGAACTCGACGCGGTGCGTGTCCCCGTACAGCTGCTCCAAACGGGCCCGGGTGTTTGCGAGTCCGATCCCGCGTCGCGTCCCGCTGGGCGCGGCGGTCCCGAGACCAGGCCCGTCGTCCCACACCTCGAGGCGGAGCGTATCGGCGTCGCGGCGCACCCGGATGCCCACCTCACCCGGGCCGGGTCGCGACGACACGCCGTGGCGGATGGCGTTCTCGACGAGCGGCAGCAGGATCATCGACGGGACGCGGGCGTCGCGCGCGTCGTTCGCCACCTCCCAGCGGACGCGCAGCCGATCCTGAAAGCGCACGGCTTCGATGTCGAGGTACCGATCCACCAGGTCCAGCTCGGTCGCCAGGGGCACCTCGGTCGCCCCGTCGGTCTCCAATGTACGACGCAGCAGGTCGGCGAGCCGTCCGACCATGCGCTCGGCCACGTCCGGGTCCTCGTGGATCAGCTCGGCGATCGCATTCAGCGTGTTGAACAGGAAGTGGGGACGCAGCTGCAGGGTCAGGGCCTGCAGACGAGCCTCGGCAACGCTCGTCTCGAGCTCCGCCGCCCGGACGCGATGCTCCTGCGCATCGCGCGCGTAGTCGCGCGCGTGGACCAGCGCGACGATCGCCCAGTAGATCAGCAGGTTCCAGTGGTAGGACGCGGCGAAGTTGTCCACCAGCTTGGGCAGAAACGGGTACGCCCCCGCGCCGCGCAGCACGACCTGCACCGCCGTGGACAGCACCAGGTGCAGGAACCCGAGCGTCAGGCTCGCGCCGAGGTGAATCGGGACCGCGCGCTCCCAGTTCTCCCGGTCGATCCGAAAGCGGCGCGCCAGCGCCCGCACCACGAGGGCGAGGATCCCCCACAGGTACCAGTCGGGCAGCTCCGAGCGGAGCGCCTGCCACCAGGTGGAGGGATGCGTCGAAAACCGCTGCTCGGCGAGGTAGAGCTGCGTCGAGAAGACCAGCCCCAGGAGGGTCCAGAGCGAGAAGTAGCCGAGTCGACCGCGGAGGCGCGACAGCATGGTGGAATATGCGCGGCGCGGATGTCCAAACGCGAGCGGCCGGCCCGAACACCGGGCCGGCCGCCGCCTGCGAGACCAGCTCGAATGTCAGGCCTTCCGGGTCAGCTTCGAGTTCCGATATCCATAGATCGCATAGACCACCATGCCCACCCCGAACCAGATCAGCAATCGCTCCCAGGTCACGGGCGGCAACGCCTTCATCAGGTAGGCGGCCGAAAACGCGCCGGCCGGCGCCACGAACCACACGAGCGGCGTCTTGAACGTGCGCGGCAGATTCGGCTCGCGCACGCGCAACACCAGGATGCCGATGGAGACGATGACGAACGCCAGCAGCGTGCCGATGGACACCAGGCTCGCCGCGTCGCGAATCGGCAGGATCGCCGCGAAGAACGCGACCGCGACACCTGTGACGATCGAGGTGATGTAGGGCGTCTGGAACTTCGGGTGGATCTTGTTGACGAACTGGGGCAGGAGGCCGTCCTTGGACATCGTCCAGAAGACGCGCGACTGGCCGAGCAGCATGACCAGGATGACGGACGACAACCCGGCGATGGCGCCGAGCTTGATCAACGTCGACATCCAGCCCAGGCCGGCATGATCGGCGACCACCGCGATCGGGTCGGGGACGTTCAGGTCCTTGTAGCTCATGATGCCGGTCGCGATACCCGACACCAGGATGTAGAGGACGGTGCAGATGAGGAGAGAGCCGATGATCCCGATCGGCATGTCCTTCTGCGGGTTCTTCGCCTCCTGCGCCGCGGTACTCACTGCGTCGAATCCGATATAGGCGAAGAACACAATCGCGGCACCGGTGAAGACGCCGCTCCAGCCGAACTCTCCGGCCACCGGGGCCCCGTCCTTGACCGTCTGGGGCGGGATGAAGGGATGCCAGTTGGCCGGATTCACCGCGTGGGCGGCGGCGACGATGAACAGCAGCACGACGGCGACCTTCACCACCACGATGAAGCTGTTGACGTTGGCGGACTCCTTGATCCCGATGACCAGCAGTGCGGTGACCAGCGCGATAATGATGACGGCGGGGAGATTGAAGATCGCCGTGGACTGCGATCCGTCGGCACAGGTGACGACCGCGCCGCGCGCCGCGGAGAGAGCGCAGGGCACGTTGATGCCGACGTCGTGCAGGAAGCTCACCACGTAGCCCGACCACCCGATCGCGACGGTGACCGCGCCGAGGGCGTACTCGAGGATCAGGTCCCATCCGATGATCCACGCGATCAGCTCACCCAGCGTGGCGTAGCCGTAGGTGTAGGCGCTCCCGGCCATGGGCACGAGCGAAGCGAACTCGGAGTAGCAGAGGGCCGCGAAGATCGACGCCACACCGGCGATGGCGAACGAGAGCACGACCGCCGGCCCCGAATTCAGCGCCGCCACCGTCCCGGTGAGGACGAAGATGCCGGTGCCGATGATGGCCCCGATGCCGAGGGTGGTCAGGTTGAGCGCGCCGAGGGCGCGCTTCAGGCTGTGGTCGGTCTCCGCTTCCTTCTGGAGATCGGTGACGCTTTTCCGTCGGAACAGATCCATGCGCACCCTCTGGCGTAGTTTGGGATCGACGCGGAATCGGGCGCTAGAGTAGACCGCGGCCTCCGGCGTGTCAAGCACGGAAACGCGGTTGCAGCGCGATCAGAGGCTGTAGTTGGGCGCTTCCCGGGTGACGACGACGTCGTGGGGATGTGACTCGCGCAGCCCCGCGGACGTGATGCGGATGAACTCGGTCTCGGTCCGGAGTTGGGCGACGGTAGGCACACCGCAATACCCCATCCCGCTGCGCAACCCACCGATCATCTGAAACAGCACGTCGGCCACGGGTCCGCGATACGGCACACGCCCCTCGATCCCTTCGGGAACGAGCTTCGACGGACTCACTTCACCTTCCTGGAAGTACCGGTCGGCCGAGCCCTCTTCCATGGCGGAGAGGCTGCCCATGCCGCGGATCACCTTGAAACGCCGCCCCTCGAGCAGGAAGGATTCGCCGGGACTCTCTTCGGTGCCGGCCAGCATCGACCCCATCATGACGCTCTCGGCGCCCGCGGCGAGCGCCTTGACGATGTCGCCCGAATACTTGATGCCGCCGTCGGCGATGATCGGGATGTCCCCCGCGCCACGGACCGCGTCGACGATCGCGGTGATCTGGGGAACGCCGACCCCGGTGACGACGCGCGTGGTGCAGATCGAGCCCGGCCCCACACCGACCTTCACCGCGTCCACGCCGCGCTCCACCAGCGCGCGCGCTCCGGCCTCGCTCGCTACGTTGCCACCCACGAGCTGTGCCTCGGGATACTGCTCGCGCAGGCACGCGACGGTATCGAGCACCCCCTGGGAATGCCCGTGCGCCGAATCCACGACGATCACGTCGCAGCCGGCGTCCAGCAGCGCCTTGGCGCGCGTCAGGGCCTCGGGCGACCCGCCCACCGCCGCCGCCACGCGCAGGCGTCCGTGCTGGTCCTTGTTGGCGTTGGGATGCTGGCGGCGCTTGAAGATGTCCTTGATGGTGATGAGGCCGCGCAGCACGCCGTGCTGGTCGACGACGGGGAGCTTCTCGATCCGATGGGCGCCGAGGATCTTCTCCGCCTCGTCGAGCGTGGTGCCGATCGGCGCCGTCACCAGGTGATCCTTGGTCATCGCCTCGCGAATCGAGCGGTCCAGCTGGCGCTCGAACTGCAGGTCGCGGTTGGTGACGATGCCGACCAGCTTCCCCGCCGAATCGACGATCGGCACGCCGGAAATGCGGAACCGCGCCATCAGCTGAGCCGCTTCGCGCAGCGGGCGGTCCGGCCCCAGCGTGATCGGGTTCAGGATCATCCCCGATTCGCTGCGCTTCACGCGATCCACCTCGGCGGCCTGGCGGTCAATCGGCATGTTCTTGTGGATCACGCCGATCCCCCCGGCCCGCGCGATGGCCATCGCCATTTCAGATTCGGTGACGGTGTCCATCGCCGCGGCCACGAGCGGGATGTTGAGCGGGATGTCGCGGGTGAACCGGCTCGTGATGTCCACGCTGCGCGGATGCACGGTGGCATGCCGCGGCACGAGGAGGACGTCGTCGAACGTGAGGGCGGGGGTCTGGCGGAAGGTTCCCATAGCGGAAGTTACGTCTGGGGGTGCGTTTCCTCAACGGCGGGCGTTGGGACTCACATGCGGCCCAGCACCTTCTCAGCGAACGCCCGGGCCCGCGCCTGGAGTTTCCCTTTCGAGCTGAAGTCACTGATCGTCACCGTGACGACGTCGGTTCCGTGAACGACCACCAGGTTCCCGCGGGTGGCGCCCGCGGCCAGCCACAGCGCCCGATCCCCCAGTCCGCCGACCGGCTGCGAGCTCTTCTGGGCGGCGAAGAAGTCGTATTGCGCGGTGCTGCCACGCGAGATGCGATAGGTGGCCGTGGTCCCGTGAAACGCATCGCCCAGGGCGGGTTCGATGCTGCACGTCGGACCGCCCGACGGCTCGCGCCGGTAGCGCGACGGCTGTGCCAACGCCACCGACGCCTCGGCCTCCGTGATGAAGCTGCACCCACTGCGCGGCGGGACGGCCCGCGCCCCTTCCGCCGATGTGGCGGCCGAATCCCGAGTCGCGGCGGCCCGCTCCGCCCCGTGCGAGCAGGCCGCCACCGAGAAGGCGAGCCCGACCGTCACGATTTTGATGGCGGCGTCTCCGGGGGCGGGGGAGATTGGGTGTCGTCGGCCGGTTTCCGGCGCACTTCGTCCACCGCCGCCTTCCCCGCCGCCGCCAGCCCCTCGAAGAACTTTCCCGCCTTCCCCACGGCGTCCATCGTCCCCTTGATGATGGTCACGGGAACGCGCCCGGCGCGCATCGTGTCTTCCAGCGTCTCCGCCACCTTCTGAAACGCGGGTGCGCCCGCCGGCCGCTCGGCGTACTTGGACTCGAGGAACTCGACGTAGTCGAGGACCTGGTACACCTTGTCCTCGGGCAGCGTCTCGAGCTTGCGCAGCATGCGCTCGCGCAGAATGTCGTTCATGGCTGTACCTCGAGCGAGACGAGATCCACGACGGGATTGCCGACGAAGCGGCTGCGTCCCGTGCGCACCCGGGCGGTGACCTGGACGGTGGCCAGCGGGGGCAGCGCCTCCACCGCGGCGCGATTCGATTCGGGGACGATCACGTACACGAAGCTCCGCTCCGGCACCGGCCCACGCGCCAGCAGGTACATCGCGCCATCCGGAATGTCTGGGCGCAGATCATCGGCGGTGCGCAGGGCGATGATCTGCAGCGTCCAGCGCAGCGTCTGGCCCACGTAGCGGTCCGGCTCCGCCCGCAGCTCGGCCGCGCTCACGCCGATGAGCACCCCGGCCGGCGCCGATTGCAGGTCGGCCGTCTTGACCCAGCCCTCGACCTGCACGCGCGTCCAGTCGCCGGTCCGTCCCAGCACGGTGAGCGGCGCCCCCGACGCGAGCGTCCCGTCTGCCGCGCCGTCGGGCGCGCGGAACACCGTCGTGGAGCGCGCCGCCTGGACCCGGGTCGGGTCGACGACGGTGGCGCCCGTGTCCGGTCGCGCGGAGGCGGGTCGCGGCGACGGACTCCCGCCGGGTCGCGGTGCCGGTGTGGAAGCCGCCGCCACGGGCTGGAGCGCGGCGCGGCGCATCCAGCCTTGCCGCCGCACGTGCACCCATCGGTCCTGCTCGCCGACCTTGTCGAGCGCGAAGCCGATGACCAGATGCGCGACCACGTCGCCCGCGGGCGCCGCCCGCAGGTTCTCCGACGGCGCCTTCGTGACCGCGAGGTCGAACCCGGCCACGCTGGTGGGACCGAGCGAGCTCTTGAAGATCCAACCGTCGAGTGTGACCGGCACCCAGTCGTTTTGCGGAGGGCCCTGATCTACCACGGCACCCGCTTCGAGCTGCGCGAGCCGTTTTCCCGCCGCCGCCTGATAGAACCATTCACCCGCGGTGGCGACACGGGCCCGGGTCTGGGCGGCGAGCGGAGCGACGCAACAGGCGACAACTGGTAGGACGCGCAGCGCGCGGATAGATTGCATCCCCTTCAATATGAACAAGAGGCACGGGTCGCGCACCCCGGTCGCGCTAATCGTTCTCGACGGCTGGGGCTTTCGCCCCGGCCGCGAAGGCAACGCCATCGAGCTCGGCGTCACGCCCGTCTGGCACCGGCTCTGGGAGCGCGCGCCGCGCACCTTGCTCGACGCTTCGGGCCTCGCCGTGGGCCTGCCCGAAGGCCAGATGGGCAACAGCGAAGTCGGCCATCTGAACCTGGGGGCCGGTCGCGTCGTTCCGCAGGACATCGTGCGGATCTCCCAGTCCATCGACTCCGGGGAGTTCTTCGATCTGCCGCCGTTGAAGGAATTGTGCGCGACCGTGCAGCGCGGCGGCGGTACGCTGCACCTCCTGTCGCTCATTGGAACGGGAGGGGTGCACGCGCTCGATCAGCATCTACTGGCGGCGGTGGACCTCGGCCGGCGCGCGGGCGTCCCGGTCGCGATTCACGCCTGGCTCGACGGACGCGACACCCCGCCGCGGTCGGCGTTGCAGTTCATGCGCGAGCTGCTGGAGCAGATCGGGATCCGGGACCCGGAACCCGGATCCCGGGCTCCGGTCGTGTCGACGGTGAGTGGTCGGTACTACGCTATGGATCGCGACAAGCGATGGGACCGCACGCGGCTCGCGTACGATGCGATGGCGCACGGCACGGGCATCGCCGCGCCGGATCCGGTCGCCGCGATCGAGCGCGCCTACGAGAGCGGCGAGACCGACGAGTTCATCAAGCCGCGCGTCGTCACGGGCGCGCCGCGCATCCAGTCCGGGGATGGGGTGTTCGTGGTCAATTTCCGTGCCGACCGCGTGCGCCAGATGTGCCGGGCCCTCGCCGCCCCGGCATTCGACGGGTTCGCCGACCCCGAGCGCCCGCGCGTCTCCCTCGTCACCATGACGCAGTACGACGAGACGTTCACGTTTCCCGTCGCGTTCGGGCCGATGGTGCTGCACCGGATCGTCGCCGAGGTGCTGGCCGAGCACGGCAAGACGATGCTGCGCACCGCGGAGACCGAGAAGTACGCGCACGTCACGTACTTTTTCAACGGTGGCGTCGAGACGCCCTACGCGGGTGAGGAGCGGCGGCTGGTGCCGTCCCAGCAGGGGGTCGCCACCTACGACCTGATGCCCGAGATGAGCGCGCCCGGGGTGACGGACGTGCTGTGCCAGGCGCTGGAGCAGCGGGACCACGACTTCATTCTCTGCAACTACGCCAACGGCGACATGGTGGGTCACTCCGGGGTACTACCGGCGGCGGTGAAGGCGGTGGAAGCGGTCGATGCTGCGCTGGCCCGCGTGCTGGCCAGCGCCGAGCGAGGCGGCACCACGCTGCTGATCACCGCCGACCATGGCAACTGCGAGCTGATGATCGATCCCTCCACCGGAGGGCCGCACACCGCGCACACGACGAACCCCGTGCCGTTTTTGATGGTGGGCGCCGAGGGCGTGCGCGCTCTGCGTCCCGGGGGCAGCCTGCGGGACGTCGGTCCCACGCTGCTCAACCTGCTGGGCGTCGATCCGCCGGCGGACATGACTGGAACAGACCTTCGTGAGGTGCACTGATGGGCGGATTGGCGGATGGGCGGATGGGCGGATGGACCACCGTGCGGCGCACGGTCACGTGTATCGCGGTGGTGCTATCCGGCCATCCGCCCATCCGGCTATCCGCACAGGTCGGCCACGACCCCGGGGCCTCTCCCTACCACGACATCCGACACGGGGCCATGCTCCGGGTGGTGGGCGGCTACTTCGGTGGCACACGAGGCAAGGTCCCGGTCGGCCCCTCGTACGGACCCACCGGCGGATTGCGTCTGGAATACACGGCCGGCAACATGCTGATCTTCACGACGGGGATCGCCTACGCCCAGACCGATGCGTACTACGTCACGGCGTTCGACACCACGCCGCGCCGGGTGGGACCGATCAACAACGACCTGGTCCTCGCCGATGCCGGCCTGCAGCTGTCGCTCACCGGGGGAAAGACGTTTCACGGCCTGCAGCCGTACGCGGGCGGCACGCTCGGCCTCGCCTTCGGAACGGCGATCCCGGCCGATACGAGCGGCTACCAGTTCGGCACCAAGTTCACCTACGGACCGGAGGCCGGGGTCCGGTGGTATCCGGCCCGGCGGGTGACGGTCGAGCTGGGTGCCCGGGTGGTGTTTTACAAGCTGCAGTACCCGGTGTCCTACCTGCTCTACGTCCTCCCCGCCAACGCGCCGCGCAGCGAGGGGACCGCCCACCCGTGGGCGACGTTCGGCGTCGCGTGGACTTTCTAGCCGACGGGCTGCGTCGCGCCGTTCATCTGCTCCTGGCGGGCGATGCCGAAGTGCTCGGCATCACCCTGCTCACCCTCAAGATCGCGCTGGTCGCGACCGCGATCGCCTGCGCCCTGGGGATTCCGGCGGGCTTCGTGCTCGCGACACGGCCATTCTGGGGCCGCCGGGCGGCGCTGACGGTCGTCAACACCGCCCTCGCCTTCCCCACGGTCGTGGTCGGCCTGCTCCTCTTCGGGCTGCTGTCGCGGCGCGGACCGCTCGGCAGCCTCGGGATGCTCTACACCTGGCAGGCGATCGTCGTCGGCGACGTCCTGCTCGCCCTCCCCATCGCCGCGGCGTTGTCCGCGGCGGCCGTACAGGGCGTCGATCCCCGCTTTCGGCGCACGGCGGAGACGCTGGGCGCCGGCCCCTGGCGCAGCGCCTGGACGGTGGCGCGGGAGGCGCGGTTCGGGCTCGCCACCGTCGTCACCGCCGCCTTCGGCCAATGCACCGCCGAGGTCGGGGCCGCGCTGATCGTGGGGGGGAACATCCGCGGCCAGACCCGCACCCTCACCACCGCCGTGGCGCTGTACACGGGACAGGGCGACTTCGGTCTCGCGCTGGCGCTCGGGTGCATCCTCTTGCTGCTCGCGCTGCTCGTGAACGTGGCGCTGCAGGCGCTCCAGGGGCACGGCCGTGCTTGAGCTGCGCGGCGTGCGCCAGCGCTACGAAGGACGCACCGTCCTCGAGCTCGACCATTTCACCGTGGCGCGCGGCGCCATCGTGGCGATCGTCGGCCCCAACGGATCCGGGAAGAGCACCCTGCTCCGCCTGGCCGCGCTGCTCGAAGCGCCGAGCGCGGGTGAAGTCTGGCTCGACGGACGGCGCGCGCCGCGCAGCGCGGCGGCCCGGCGCCGCGTCACGCTGGTCGAGCAGCGCCCCGTGCTGTTCCGCGGCAGCGTGCGCGAGAATCTGGAATTCGGCTTGCGGACCAGAGGGACGCGGCGCAACGAGCTGGGCGCCCGAGTCGATGCGGTCGCCCGGCGATTCGGAATCGGTAACCTGCTGAGCCGGGCGCGCCGGGAGCTGTCGGAAGGGGAGATCCAGCGGGTGGCGGTGGCACGGGCGCTCGTGCTCGAGCCGGACGTCCTGCTCTTGGACGAGCCGGTGAGCTCCGCCGATCGGGCGGCCGCCGTGCAGCTCTACCAGACGCTCCAGGAGGAGCGCCAGCGCCGCGGGTTGACCATCTGCCTCGCCTCCCACCAGCTCGAGGATGCGTACCGCTGGTCGGATGATCTGCGCGCGCTCGCGGACGGTCGGATCGTGCCGATCAGTCCCGAGAATCTGTTCCGGGTGGAGTTGCCCCCCGGACCGCCCGACGTCACGCGCCACGTGCGCGTCGGGTCGGTGGAGATCGCGGTGGCGACGGAGCGCACCGGGCCGGCGATTCTCGCCGTCCCGCCGAGCGACATCATTCTCTCGCGAGCGCCCGTGGCGTCGTCGGCGCGCAACGTCTTTTCCGGTCAGGTGACGCGTCTCACGCGGCCCAAGCCCGGCCTGGTGCACGTGACGGCGGAGGTCGGTGTGGAGCTGGTGGCGGCGGTTACCGAAGAAGCGGTGCGCGAGCTGGGGCTCACACCCGGCGCCCCGGTCACCTGCGCGTTCAAGGCCAGCGCGGTGCGGGTATTCTGACCATGCCGATCGCCTATCTTACCAGGGTCGTGGCGTTTACGGCGACGCATCGCATCGCGCGGGCGGACTGGACCGAAGAGCGCAACGCCGCCACCTTCGGAAGAGCCGCGCAGGATCATGCGCACCAGTACGAGTGCCGGGTTACGGTCAAAGGGCCGCTCGTCGCCGAGCAGGGTGGCGTCGTGAGTCTGACGGCGCTCGACGGTATCCTCGCCCGGGAAATCACCGACCGGCTCGAGGGTCAGCACATCCACCGGGCCCTGCCGGAATTCGCCGACGGGCAGCAGCTGACGACCGGGGAAGCGCTCGCGGTGTACTTCTGGGGGCGGCTGGCGACCGCGCTGCCGTCCGGAGTACAGCTCCACGCGATTCGTGTCCAGGAGGGGTCTCATCTCTACTCCGAGTACTTCGGCGAAGCCTGAGGGTTCGCGCCGCGGCCGCATGACCGCCGACTCCGCCGTGGTGGAGGAGTGGCCGGTCTGGCTCGAGGTGAACGGCGCGCCCGTGGTGACGTGGATGTGCACGCCGGACCAGCTCGAGGAGCTGGCGGCGGGCTGGCTCCACGGCGAGGGCTACATCGATTCCGTGGACGACCTCCTGAAATTGCGCCCCTGCGCGACCGATCTCGGATTCTGGGCGGACGTGCGGCCGGAAGGCGTGGCGCGCGTCGCGGCGGAGAACCGCCGCCGCGTGCTGGCGTCGGGTTGTGGGGCCGTGACGACGATGCTCGCCGATCCCCAGGCGGTCCCACGAGCCGTCGTGCGCGGGGAGCCGCCGGTTCCCGAGCAGCTGCGCGTCCTGTTCAAGGCCTTGTTCGCGCGCGGTGAGCGCTACAACGAGACCGGCGGCATTCACGCCGCGGCGTTGACCGACGCCACGGCGCTGGAATTCCACGCCGAAGACATCGGGCGGCACAACGCGGTGGACAAGGTGATCGGCGCCGCCGTGCTGGCCCGCCGCCCGATCGCGGGACTCGGACTGCTCGTCACGGGACGCATTTCCGCCGAGCTGGCGTTCAAGGCGTCGCGCGCGGGCCTCGCCTGGGTCGCGACGCCCAGCGTGCCCTCCACGCTGGCCGTGGTGATCGCCCAGCGCTCCGGCATGGTGCTCGTGGGGCGGGCGGTGAGCGGGTCGCCGCACGTCCATCGGCCCGAGGCGTGACGCCGGATGCGCTGCGAGCGTTGCTGCGCCACGCGCGGGTCGTCGCGGTCGTGGGGTTGTCGCCCAATCCGGCGCGACCCAGTCACTCCGTCGCCCGCTACCTCCAGCGCGTGGGATACCAGATCGTGCCGGTGAACCCGTTTCATCCCGAGATCCTCGGGGCGCGGAGCTATCCGTCCCTCGCGGCGGCCGCGCGAGATCACGCGATCGACGTCGTCGATGTGTTCCGGCGCAGCGAGCTGGCGGCCGCCGTGGTCGACGAGGCCATCGCGCTCCGGCCGCGCCTGATCTGGCTGCAGCAGGGCGTATTCGATGCGGCGGCCGGGGCGCGCGCCGCCGCCGCCGGGATCCCCTGTGTCATGGATCGCTGTCTGGCGATCGACCACGAGCGCCTGTTCGTCCCCGCCAACAGCTCTCACCTGGAGCCACGATGACCCGACTGTCGTTTGCCATTCTCCTGACGTGTGGGATTCCGGTCGGCGTCGTGGCCCAGGAGACCCCGTCCTCCCCTACGTTGATCTTCACGATCCACGCCGGCGTGGCCGGTGGCCACTCGCTGTGGTCCGTTGCCAAGCAGCCTAGATGCACCACCAGCGGCGGAACCTGCGGATCCCCGTACGACACCTTGCGTATCAGCCGCAGCGTGGGCAGCGGCCTCACGGCCGGGCTCACGGTGACCTATTTCCCCGGGCCCCACGTCGGCTACTACGGCGAGGCATCGTTCGTCGGCTTGTCGCTGGACGACAACTGCTCCGAGGTCTTCGTCGCGGGCGGATCGGGGAGCGTCAACGACGTGCTCTGCCAGGTGGTGACGGGGACTTCGATCACGATGGGTGCGGTTTCCTTCCTCGGGGGCGTCACGCTGCGCGCCGGGCCGGTGTCCGGCGTCACCCCCTACGTCATTCTGGGCGGCGGACTGCTCGCCTTTTCGCAAAGTACGCTCGACATGTCGGGGGAGCTGGTGACCGGCGGCGCCGTGGAACGTATATCCATCGTCGTCGACAACTCTCCCGCCCGCGTCTCCCCGGTGGCGACCGTCGGCGCAGGCCTGCGCGTGCGCGCCGGCGCGGGGTACGGCGTGCGCCTGAGCGTGGAAGACTTAATCGCGAAGTTCGAGCGCCTGCAGGGCCCGGTCAACGCCCTCGGCCAGGGGCCGGTCACCTCGAAGTTCTATCACCACTTCGTGGTGCGCTTCGGCCTCGACGTCGTGCTCGAGAGGAAACGCGGCCGGCGCTACTGAGATGCGCGGCGCCGTCCTCGCCGGCGGCGCCGCCAGCCGCTACGGCGGCCAACCCAAGGGACTGCTCCAGGTCGGCGGTCGCCGCATCCTCGACCGCGTGGTGGACGGCGTCGCGGCCGCGGTGGGATCGCCGCCGCTCCTCGTCGCCAATGCTCCCGACGCCGCGACGTGGTGTCCCGGGTTGCGCTGCGTCCCCGACGTGCGCGCCGGCGCGGGAAGCCTGGGCGGCATCTACACCGCCGTCTGCGCGGGCCCGGGCCCGGTCCTGTGCGTCGCCTGGGACATGCCGTTCGTGATCGAAGCGTTGCTCCGAACGCTCGTGGCGGAAAGCGCCGGATTCGACGCCTTCCTGCCGGAAAGCGGGGGCCGGCGCGGCCTGGAGCCGTTGTGCGCCGTGTACGGCCCAGCGTGCCGCCCGGCCATCGAGCAGGCGCTGGAGCGGGGCGACCTGCGGGCCATCGCCTTCCACGACGCGGTGCGGACGGGTACACTATCGCTCGACCGGGTTCGTGCGTTGGGTGATCCCGAGACGCTGTTCTTCAACATCAATCGCCCCGAGGACCTCGAGCGGGCGGAGGCGCTGTGGCGGCGACGCGGATAATCTCGGTCATCGGGAAGAAGGATGCGGGGAAGACCTCGCTCATCGTGGCTCTCGCCGCGGAGCTGCGCCGCAAGTTCCGCGTGATGACGATCAAGCACGGCACCCACGCCGCCGATCTCGACCAGCGCGGCAAGGACACCTGGCGCCACTGGCATGAAGGCAAGGCCGAGCGCGTGCTGCTGGAGGCGCCCGGAGCGCGCGTCCTGTTCGAGCGCACCGAACACGAGGACGATCCAATCACCCTGGCCCGTCGTTACCTCGACGGGGCCGACATCGTCCTCGTCGAAGGATTCTCGGCGCACCCCCTGCCCAAGATCGAGGTGTTTCGCACCGTGTGCGGCGACGCGCCGATCTACGATCCCGCGCGGGACAACGCCGACCAGTGGGTCGCGATGATCACCGACCAGTCCGCGTTCCGCGCCCCGTTCCCCGTGTTCCGCTTCAGCGACACGAGCTGGCTCGTGTCGCTCGCCACGCTCGCGTGGGATCGCGCCCGGATCCTCCCGCCCTGACCGGGCTGGATCCAGCGGAGGCCGCGCGGCTCATCATCGCCGGCGCGTCGCCGCTGCCCGCCGTGCCGCGGCCGCTGCGCGAGGCGCTCGACCTCGTCACGGCGGAAGACGTGATCTCCCCGATCGACCTGCCGCCGTGGACCAATTCCGCCATGGACGGATACGCCTGCCGGTCCACCGACGTCCGGGCGGGCGCCGTGCTCCGGGTGGTGGAGACCGTCGCCGCGGGCCAGTTCCCCGAGCGGACGCTCGCGGCGGGCGAGGCCACCCGCATCTTCACGGGCGCCCCGCTGCCCGGCGGGGCCGACGGCGTGATCCGGCAGGAAGACACCGAGTCCGCGGACGGCCGGGTGACGATTCGCGACCCGCGCGACGCCGGGAAGAACATCCGCCGCACGGGCGAGGACATCCGGCGCGGCGACCTCGTCCTGCCGTCGGGCACCCCGTTGGGCCCCGCCCAGCTCGGCGTGCTCGCCTCCATCGCCCACGAGCCGGTGTCCGTCCACCGGCGGCCGGTGGTGGCGTTCCTGGGCTCGGGCGACGAGATCGTGGATCTCGACCGCCGGGCGGAGATTCTCGCGGGCACCAAGATCGCGACCTCCAATTCCTACACTTTGTCGGCGATGATCCGGTGGGCGGGCGGAGTCCCTCGCGAGCTTGGGCTAGCGCGTGACACCATGGAATCGCTGCGCGAGCACATCGTCCGGGCCGACGGCGCCGACGTGCTCGTCACCACCGCCGGCGTGAGCGTCGGTGAGCACGACCTGGTGCGCTCCGTGTTGACCGAGCTGGGCTGCTCTATGCAGGTGTGGCGCGTACGCATGCGCCCCGGCGCCCCGCTCGGATTCGGCGTGCTTCCCGCCGCGCGGGGGCCGCTGCCCTGGATCGGCCTTCCCGGCAATCCGGTGAGCACCATGGTCACCTTCGAGCTGTTCGTGCGACCGCTGATCCGCCGCATGCTGGGCCACACGCGCCCATTCCGTCGCACGGTGCCGGTGGTGGTGGAAGAGGAGATCTCGCTCGGACCGAAGCTGCGGCATTTCCTCCGGGCGATCGTCGCGCCGCGCGCCGACGGCACGCTTGGCGCGCGGCTCACCGGGCCACAGGGCTCGGGCATCCTCACGTCGATGGCCCGCGCCGACGCGCTGCTCATCGTCCCCGCGGACCGGCCGCGCGTCGCGGCGGGTGAGACATTGACCGCGCTCGTGCTCGACGATCCGCACCACGGCAGCGAGCCGACGTACTGATGATCCGCGACCTCCAGGCGTTGCTGCTCGTCTTCACGTCGGTGCTGTTCATCGTGGATCCGTTCGCCGCGGTGCCGAGCTTCCTCGCGATGACGGCGCGCGATTCGGCGAAGACGCGGCGCGCGCACGCCCGGCGCGGAGCGTGGACCGCGGCGATCACCCTGACCCTGTTCGCGCTCGCGGGCAGCCTGATCTTCAAAGTGTTCGGCATCACGATCGGCGCGTTCAAGATCGCGGGCGGGGTGCTCATCGGGCTCAACGCGCTCGACATGGTGCAGGCGCGTCGCAGCCAGCAGCGCGAGACCCCGGCCGAAACCGCGGAGGGCATCGAGAAGGAAGACATCGGGATCCTGCCGCTGGGCGTCCCGATGCTCGCGGGACCGGGCGCGATCTCCACCGTGATGGTGCTCGCCCTGGGATCGAAGAGCTGGGTGACCACCGTGGCCGTCTACGTTTCGATCGCGCTCACTGCGTACGTGTCCTACGTGACCCTCGCCGCCGCGTCAGTCGTGGAACGGCGTCTGGGCCGCACGGGTATGCGTATCCTCACCCGGTTAATGGGACTCGTCCTCTGCGCCATCGCCGTACAATTCATCGTCGACGGAATCCGAATGAGCTTCGCCCGCGCGTGACGTATGGCCGCGCGGGCCTGCTGGTGCTGGCCCTCGGGCTCACCGGCCGCGCGGACGCGCAGGGATTCACGCTCCAGTGGGGCGCCGGGGCGATCCCGGCGCTCACCGAGACGAATGTCGTCCCGGGCGACCGCTCGCTGGGCGAAGCGCGTATGCTCCTCCCGGTGGCGATGCTCCACGCGGCCGCGCTGGGTGGCCGGCTGCGTCTCGTCGCCACCGCGAACTTCGAGAAGTACACCATCCCGCACGGGGAGCTGGCCCCGGGCAACTGGGGCGAGAGCTTCGAAGACCGCCGGCACCCTCACACCCTGGTGCACGAGCTGATGCTCGTGGGCGGCGGTCCACACCTCTTCGTTGCCGCCGGGAAGGGCTTCGTCCCCTTCGGCACCGACGATCCGATGTCGCGGCCGCCCGTGCTCTTCCCCGTCAACCATCATCTGAGCCAGATCCTCGAGCGGGCAGTGGCCATGGCTGGCGTGCGGGTGCGCTGGGCGTCCCTGGAAGGAGCCGTCTTCAACGGTGACGAGCCGGTTTCCCCCGGATCGTGGCCCGCCTGGGACCGGTTCGGCGATTCCTGGGCGCTGCGCCTTACCCTGCGCCCGGTGATCGGGCTCGAGACCCAGGCGTCGGTCGCCTCGGTCCATTCACCCGAGAACCGGCCCGGCGCGGGCCCCGACGATCGCAAGGCGAGCGTCTCGGCCCGGTGGGAGCGCGGCCGCTGGTACGGCGAGATGGAGTGGGCCCGCACCGCCACGGCGGACTGGTTCTTCGTGTTTCACTCGGTGCTGGCCGAAGGGGCGATGCGGCTGCCGCGGCACCGTCCGTATGTGCGGTTCGAGCGCAGCGACCGGCCGGAGGAGGAGCGGGTGTTTGCCAGCCAGTTCCGCACGCGCCGACCCCTGTTCGAGAACTCGATCCTCGGCATCACGCGCTGGACGATCGTCACCGCGGGAGATGCGCTCGAGCTGCAGCGCGGCCCGCTGCGCTACGCGCCCTTCGTGGAGGGTTCTTGGATCGGGATCGCCAGGGTCGGCGGTGGGGTATTCGTTCCGACCACCTTCTACGGGCGCGACCACGGCGCGTCGCTCACCGTCGGCATACGCCTTGCGATCGGGATGGCCATGCACCGGATGGGCCGTTACGACACGAGCCCCGCGGAAGGGACCGCGCCGATGACCATGCCGATGGAGCACGGGGAACACAACGAATGATATGGATGCGGAAGTGGGTACCGGTCGTGATCGGAAGCCTGGCGGCAGCCGCGTGCGGCGGCGGCAAGGGGATCACTCCCCCACCGCCGCCGCCCGGGCAGATCGTGCTCGTCGATTCACTCCCGATCCCCGAGAACTACGGCATCCACGACCAGTTCATCCGCGACGGCCTGGCGTTCGTGTGCGCCTGGAAGACCGGCGTGTTGATCTACGACGTCGGCAACGGGATCAAGGGCGGTTCTCCGGGGAATCCGAAGCTCGTGGGACAGGTGGTCACCAGCGATACCAGCCTTATCGGTGTGGACGATCACAACGCATGGTGGTTCCACAACCCCGCCACCAACGAGCAGAAATACCTCTTCGTCGGTCAAGAGGGCCCCGGTACGATCGGCGCCAAGTCGTCCGGAGACATCCACGTCGTGGACGTATCCGATTTGACGAACCCGGATGAAGTCGCGCTGTTCCATCGGGCGGGCTCGGGAACCCACAACTTCTGGATGGACGAGGCCAACCAGGTCCTGTATGCCGCGTATTACAACGGCGGCGTCGTGGCGATCGACGTGTCGGGCACCCTCTCGGGCGACATCTCGTCCCGCCTGATCGATACCGTGAGCTTCGGCGCCGGCAACACGTACACCTGGGGCGTGCAGCTCTACAACGGCGCGATCTACGCGATCGATATGGTGTCGGGGCTGTGGCACCTCAACACCAGTCTGGGCTCGCTGGGCTCGTCGGGCGGCGGCAACAACGAGGCGGCGCGCTACAGCTCGGACCTCTGGGTCGCGAACGGCTACGCGTACACCGGCACCTGGGATCACGTCCACCGAACGGGTCT
>JBGQHV010000045.1:0-20151 GCA_041498155.1 Gemmatimonadota bacterium
CGTGGTCTTTACGCGCCAGTTCGCCACGATGATCAATGCCGGACTGCCGCTGGTCCAGGCGCTCGACATCCTGGCCCAGCAGACCGAGAACAAAGTCCTGGCTGACGTCACCCGCCAGGTCGTCTACGATGTGGAGAGCGGCCAGACCCTGGCCGACGCGTTGCGCAAGCATCCCCGGGCGTTCTCCGATCTCTACGTGAACATGGTGGCGGCGGGCGAGGCCGGCGGTATCCTCGACACCATCCTGCAGCGCCTGGCCCAGTTCCTGGAGAAGAACGACGCCATCATCCGGAAGGTGAAGGGGGCGATGGTCTACCCGGCGGTGATCATGTCGGTCGCCGCGATCGCCGTGACGGTGCTGTTGATCTTCGTCATCCCGACGTTCCAGAGCATGTTCGCGTCGGTGAACCTGGTGCTGCCGCTTCCCACACGGGTCGTGATCGGCCTCTCCAACCTGCTCAAGCACTACTGGTGGGCCATGATCGGGGTCGTCGTGGTGAGCGTGTTCGGCATCATGCGCTACTACAAGACTCCCGGCGGCCGTCTCCAGATCGACCGGTTGCTGCTGCGCTTCCCGGTGCTGGGCGACCTGCTCCGCAAGTCGGCCGTGTCGCGGTTCACCCGCACGCTGGGCACGCTGATCTCCTCGGGCGTCTCCATCCTCGACGGTCTCGAGATCACGGCGCGCACCGCGGGCAACATGGTGATCCACAACGCGGTGATGGAATCGCGCCAGTCCATCGCGGGCGGCGATACGATTTCTTCGCCGCTGCAACGCTCCAAGGTGTTTCCGCCGATGGTGATCTCGATGATCGCGGTGGGCGAGCAGACGGGTGGCCTCGACGAAATGCTCTCGAAGATCGCGGATTTCTACGATGAGGAAGTGGACGCGGCGGTCGGGACGCTGCTCTCCCTCATGGAGCCGATCATGATCGTCGTGCTGGGGGTGATCGTGGGCGGCATGGTGGTGGCGATGTACCTCCCGATCTTCGACATGGTGAACGCGGTGCAGTGACCGCCAGCTGCGGCGCACCCACGAGGGCCTCCCCGGTCGGGGAGGCCCTCGTCGCTTCTTGCATTCTGCCAGAGCGAGTCCAATACTTACGGGCCTCGCGACCACGGCGGACACAGCCTTGCGCTTCCCGTCGGCGTAACTCCCTGTACCACATGAGGTTGGATGCGCTGGTTCGGTAAGTCATCCAAAGCGTCCACCATGCCGGGCCCCCGCGCCCTACTGCGCCTCATGTACCTGTGGCGCTTCTCGGTGGCGATCGCGATCTACCTCAGCGCCGCACTGCGCGTCAAAGTCGTCGCGCCGCTCGACCTCCTCGTCACGTCGATCTTGCTCTTCGCCACCTTGGCGTTCACCAGCGGCTCGTACTGGTACAGCCACGTCCGCGACCGCGTGCCGGGTCGCACGTTCCTCTACCTTCAGGCGCTCTACGACGTTGCGCTCGTGACGGCCGTCGTCCACGTGACCGGCGGGCCCGACAGCGACTTCCAGAGCCTCTACGTCCCCGTGATCGCAGTGACGGCGGTGTTGATGCCGCCCGCCAGCACGGCGCTCATCACGGCGCTCGCCGGTTTGGCTTATCTCGCCGATCTCCTGTGGGGCCATCATGCGGCGGTGAACAGCACGCTGTGGATCCAGCTCGGCCTGTTCGCGGTCGTGGCCGCCGTGCCGGCCTACTTCGCCTCGCGCATCAAAGTGATGACGGCCGAGCACGAAGCGCTCGCGGTCGAGCTGCGGCAGGCCCGGCTCGAAGCGAGCGACGTGCTGCACAACCTCGCCAGCGGCGTCCTCACCGTGGATGCGGACGGGAACCTGTTGTTCGCCAATCCGGCGGCGGAGCAGATCCTCACGTTCCGCGCCAAGGACTGGCTGGGCCGCGCGTTCCTGCCGGAGTTGGCGCGCACCAGCCCGGAATTCTGGGCCGCGGTGGCCGCCACCGCGCGCCGCGGCATCCGGCTCATGCGTGTGGAGGCCACGGTGCGCCGCGACGACCGGACCTTTCCGGTCGGTCTCACCACGACGACGATCGCCGGCACCGGCGGCCTGCCGCCGCGCGTCACCGCCATCTTCACCGACATCTCCGACTCCAAGCGCCTGGAAGAGCTGCACCTGCGGGCCGAACGCCTCGAGGCGGTCGCCGAGCTGTCGGCCAGCCTGGCTCACGAGATCAAGAATCCGCTCGCGTCGATCCGCTCCTCCGTGGAGCAGCTGTCCCGCTCCACCCGCACGAACCCGGACGAGAAGTTTCTCGCGAACCTCATCGTGCGGGAGAGCGACCGGCTCAGCCGGCTGCTTTCGGAGTTCCTCGATTTCTCCCGCGTCCGGGTCACCGAGTACCGCGCGGTGGACCTGCGGATCGTCGCCGGCGCCGCCGTCCGGCTCGTGCGGCAGCATCCCGATTGCCCCGCCGACGTGAAGATCGAGTTCGCGGGCGGGCCCACCCCCATGGAGGGAGACGAAGATCTGCTGCACCGGGTCGTGTCCAACCTGGTGCTCAACGCCATCCAGGCCACGGGCGCGGGAGCCCGGGTCGTGGTCTTCACCGGCCGGCTGGCGCCCGAAGAGGTTCCGGCGGGGCTGGCCGTCGAGAACCCGGTCGCTTTGCGGGTGACCGACAATGGCCCCGGGATTCCCGATGCCGTACGCGAGCGGCTGTTTGAGCCGTTCGTCACAGGACGCCCCGGCGGCACCGGGCTCGGGCTCGCCATCGTGCAGCGCGCCGTCGTCGCCCACCGGGGCATGGTGCTGGTGGACTCCACGCCGGGTCACGGCACCACGTTCACCGTGTATTTCCCGGCCGCGCGCCGGAAGGAAGAGGCCGCATGACGAGCGCCCCAGTCGCGCCCACGCTGCTGATCGTGGACGACGAGTCCGCCATCCTCGACACGCTCAGGATCCTCCTCAAGAACGAAGGCTTCGAGGTGCTCACGGCCCAGGGGGGGAAGGCGGGCCTGGAGCTGCTCAAGAACGCGGCGCCGGACATCGTGCTCACCGACGTGCGGATGCCGCAAATCAGCGGCATCGACATTCTCACGGCGGTGCGCGTGCAGGATCCGGAAACGCCGGTCATTCTCATGACCGCGCAGGCCTCCCTGCAGTCGGCCATCCAGGCGGTGAATGAGGGCGCGTTCTACTACATCCAGAAACCGTTCTCCAACGACGACCTCGTCGCGATTTGCCGCCGCGCCGCCGAGCACCGGCGGTTGCGGGCCGAGAACAAGCAGCTCAAGCAGGAGATCCGCCGGCGCGAGCGCTCGCGGTTCGAGAAGCCCCTGGGCAAGTCGCGCATCTTCGCGGACGTCCTGCGGCTCGCCGAACAGGTCGCGCCCACCGAGAGCACGGTGTTGATCGAGGGGGAGTCGGGCACCGGGAAAGAAGTGATCGCGCGCTATATCCACGATCTCTCGTCCCGCAACGAAGGACCGTTCCTGTCGCTCAACTGCGGCGCGCTTCCCGAGAGTTTGCTCGAGTCGGAGCTGTTCGGCCACGTGAAGGGGTCGTTTACCGGCGCGGTCCGGGACAAGCAGGGGCTGTTCGCCGCGGCCCGCGGCGGAACGTTCTTCCTGGACGAGATCGGGGAGATGTCCCCGGCCACCCAGGTCAAGCTGCTGCGGGTACTCCAAGAGCGTGAGGCGATACCCGTGGGCGGCACCGAGGCGATCCCGCTCGACGTCCGGGTCGTGGCGGCGACCAACCGCGATCTGGATGATGAGATCAAGCAGGGCCGGTTCCGCACCGACCTGTACTATCGCCTCAACGTGATCGCCATCCATCTGCCGCCGCTGCGCGAGCGCCGCGACGACATCGAGATCTTCATCAACGCCTTTCTGGAGCGCATCGCGAAGGAGAAGGGGACCCCGGTCCGGCACCTCTCGCCGGAGGCCATCGACGCCGTCCTGGTCTATGACTGGCCCGGGAACGTCCGGGAGCTCGAAAACGCGCTCGAGCGGGCGGTGGTCCTGACCAAGGGCGAGGCGATTCCGCTCTCGGCGATGCCCACCAAGGTCACCGAGCGCCGGGTCGAGCCGCTGGTCGCCGAGCGGGTGCACCAGAACCCCACCCTCGACACCGTCGAGCGGGCCTACATCGCGTGGGTGCTGCAGACCGAAGGAGGCAACAAGAGCCGGGCCGCCGAAGTCCTCGGCATCGATCCCTCCACGCTGTATCGCAAGCTGAGCCGGTACGAGGGTGATGCTCCGGTCTGAGGCGCTCGATACCGTCGGTGTCGAGACCCTCGAGCGGCTCGCGACCACGGCTCCCCGCTACAACCGATGGCTGATGGACCGCGTCCTCCCCTGGGTGGGACGCCGCGTCCTCGAAATCGGAGCGGGCGTGGGCAGCATGTCCGCGTTCCTCACCGACCGCGAGCGGCTGGTGGTGTCCGACACCGATCCCCACTATCTCGAGCGCCTGCGGGAGCGGTTCGGCGCGCTGCCCCAGGTGGCGATCGCGCCGCTGCGGCTCCCGGCCTTCGATGAAGCACTGGTGCGCGAGCGGCTCGATACCATCATCTGCCTGAACGTGCTGGAGCACGTGCAGGACGACGGGCGCTCGCTCGACACCATGCGCCGGCTGTTGCAGCCGGGGGGCCGCCTCGTACTCCTGGTGCCGGCGCTCCCGGCCATCTACGGCACGCTGGATCGGGCGCTCGGTCACTTCCGCCGCTACACGCCGGCGGAGCTCGAGACCAAGTACGCCGCCGCGGGCTTCCGCATGCGGCATCGCGAGTACTTCAATCTGGCCGGCGTCCCCGGCTGGTGGTTCACCGGCCGGGTACTCAAGCGCGAGATCATTCCGCGCGGGGCGCTGCAGTGGTACGACGCCCTCGTGCCGCTGTTTCGCCTGGAACGGGCGTTGCCGTGGCGTGTCGGGCAATCGCTCATCGCGGTCGGGGAGCGTCCGGCATGAGCAAGTCACCCGAGCTGCGGCTTTCCGTCATCGTGCCGGCCTACAACGAGGCCGCCACGGCCGAGGCCGTCGCCCGCCGCCTGCGCGAGCTGCCGCTGCCGCTCGAGATCATCGCCGTTGACGATGCGTCGTCCGACGGGACGGGCGAGCTGCTGGATCGCCTGTTGAAAGAGCGCCTGCTCGACCGCGTCATCCACCACCCCGTGAACCGCGGCAAGGGCGCGGCGCTGCGCAGCGGCTTCGCCGCCGCCACCGGGGATGTCGTCGTCGTGCAGGATGCCGACCTGGAGTACGACCCCGGGGATCTCCCGACCCTCCTGGAGCCGATCCGCCGCGGCCAGGCCGACGCGGTGTACGGGTCGCGCTTTCAGGGCGGACCCCACCGTGTGCTGTTCTTCTGGCACGCGGTGGGCAACCACTTCCTCACACTCATGTCCAATATGTTCACCAACCTGAACCTGTCGGATATGGAAACGTGCTACAAGCTCGTGCGGCGCGACCTGCTGCAGCGCCTGCCGTTGACCTCCGACCGCTTCGGGTTCGAGGTCGAGCTGACCGCCCGTCTGTCCCAGGCCGGGGCCCGGATCTGGGAGCTGCCCATTTCCTATAGCGGCCGGACGTACGCGGAGGGGAAGAAGATCACCTGGCGCGATGGGCTCGCGGCCCTGTTTCACATCGTGCGGTTCAACCTTCTCCCGCCGGGCGGTGAATGGCGCAACCCCTGACGACCTCCCCCCGGGATCTGTTGCAGCGACCGGCCGCCCTGCCGCTCGTCGTCGGGGCCGTGGCGATCGTCGTGTATCTCGGAGCGCTCGCCAACCGCTTCGCGATGGACGATCTCCCCCTCATCACCCAGAACCCGCTCGTCGCGTCGTGGTCCGGATTGTGGCGCGCGTTCGTCTCCCCGCTCTGGCCGCCCGACATGGGCGGGGCGATGTACCGTCCCTTGCCGCTCGCCACTTGGGCGCTCGACCAGCGCATCGACGGCGCCCCCTGGTTTCACCTGGTGAATCTCCTCTGGCACGCGGGGGCGGCGATCACGGTCGCGGGCCTGGCGCGGCGCCTGGTGGATGTTCGCACCGGGCTCGTGGCCGGTGTGCTGTTCGCCGTCCATCCGGTGCACGTCGAAGCCGTGGCGAACGTCGCGGGCCGCTCGGAGCTCATGGCCGGCGTGTTCGTCGTCCTTGCAGTGATGGCCGCGCTGCAGTGGGACAGCATCGGCTGGTCGGCCGTCTTTTGGGCGCTGGGGATGTTGTGCAAGGAGAACGCGGTCGTGCTCCCCGGCCTCGTCGCCTGGGGATGGGTGCTCGGGCTGGCGCGGCCGACGCGGCGCCGCATGCTGTTCTACGCCGCGAGCTGGGTGGTGGTGGCGGCGCTGTACGCGGTCGTGCGGACGATGGCGCTGCACCCGTACGAAGGATTCAGTCTGGCGCCGATCTTCTTCCAGGCGCCCGCGGGGGCCATCCGGTGGACGGCCCTCGCCGCCCTGGCCGACGTCGCCCGTCTCCTCGTCTTCCCCCTCACGTTGCGCGCCGACTACTCCCCCGATGAGCGGACCGTGATCATGACTCCCTTCGACGCGCGCGTCGCCCTCGGCCTCGCGTGCTTCGCCATCTGGGGGGCGCTGCTGGTGCTGGCGTGGCGCCGCGGCCGCAAGATCGAGGCATTCGGCATCGGGTGGATCGGGATCGCCTTCTCTCCCGTCGCCAACCTGCTGTACCCGGTCGGGTTTCTGGTCGCGGAGCGGACCCTCTACCTGCCGTCGATCGGGCTCGTCCTGGCCGCCGGTGCCTGGCTCGCGCGGCTGCCACGCTGGCCCATCCTCCTGACCGCACTGGCTGTGCTCGGCGGGATCCGCACCGCCCTGCGCGTGCCGGCCTGGCGCAGCAACTTCACGGTGACGCTCCACATCATGGATGACTCGCCGCGCTCCTATATCGGGCCGAAGCAGATGATCGGGGTCTATATGGATTTCCGCCGGCCGGACAAGGCACTCGAGGCGGCGCGGTCCTCGGTGGCGATCTTCGATCGCGATCCCACCGTGTTCGTGACCGCGGCCGTGGCGGCCTTCGCCTCCGGGCACTCGGCGGTGGCCGATTCGATGCTGGCGCGGCTTCAGGGACTGTGTCGGCAGCGCTGCCCGGGCTACTACCGCTGGATGGCCGGCATCGCCCGACGCCGTGGATACCCGGAGGCCGCCGATTCTCTGCTGACCCGGATTCCCCGCACCCCGTGACGACTGCCCCCGACCCCGTCACCGGACAGCAGACAGGGAAGGGGATTCTGTATCTCGCCGTGGCGCTCACGGCGGTGGTGGTCTATCTGGGCGCTCTGCGCAACGGCTACGCCCTCGACGACGTGCTGATCGTCGCGATGAACCCGCTCACCCATCACCTGGGCGGCGCTTGGCAGGCCTTCGGGGAGCCGTATTGGCCGGCCACCACCGCCGCGGCGATGTACCGGCCGCTCCCCATCGCTTCCTTCGCCCTCGACCTCCAGCTGCACCACGTGGCATGGCTGCATGCCGTGAACCTCCTGTGGCACGCGGGTGTGAGCGTCCTCGTGGCGGCGCTGGCCCTACGGTGGACCGGGTCCGCGCCCGGCGCGTGGATCGCGGGGCTGGTGTTCGCGGTCCACCCGGTGCACGTCGAAGCCGTCGCCAATCTCGTCGGGCGGGCGGACCTGATGGCCGCACTGTTCACCATTCTGGCGGTCTATCTCGCGCTCCAGTACGACCGCCTCTGGTGGAGCCTGGTGGCGCTGGCGCTCGGGCTCCTCAGCAAGGAAAACGCGGCCGTCGCTCCCGCCCTGATCGCCTGGGGTTGGGTCGCGGGGATCGGCCGACCGGCACGACCGCGCATGTGGGCGTACGCCGCTGGGTGGGTGGTGGTCGGCGCGGCCTACGCCGCCGTGCGCTGGACCGTGCTCCATCCATACGCCCGGTTGCAGCATCTCGCCCCGGTCTTCGTGGGGGCGGGACCGGGGGCCATTCGCTTCACCGCGGTCGCGGCCCTCGCGGATGTCGCGCGGCTTCTGGTGTTTCCGCTCACGTTGCGCGTCGACTATTCGCCCGCCGAGCGGACCCTGGTGACCTCGGTGCTCGACACCCGTTTGCTGCTCGGTGCCGGATGTCTGGTCGCCTGGGCCGTGCTCCTGTGGCTCGCGTGGCGCCGGCGAGACCGCGTCGTGCTCTTCGGCCTCGGGTGGATCGCGATCGCGTTTCTTCCGGTCGCCAACCTGCTGTTTCCCACCGGTGTGCTCATCGCGGAGCGGACCCTCTACCTCCCGTCGGTCGGACTCGCGCTCGCGGTTTCCGCCTGGCTCAAGAACCTGGCGCTGCGGCCGTTGGCGGCGCTCCTGATCATCATCGTGCTCGCGGGAGGCGTACGAACCGCGCTGCGCGTGCCGGTCTGGCGGGACTCGCGCAGCGTCACGCTCAGCATCCTCGACGACTCCCCCGACTCCTACGCCGGGCCGGCCGGGATGATCGGGATCTACCTGTCGCAGGGGCAGCCCAAGCGCGCCCTCGAGGCGCTGCAGCTGTCCACCCGGGTCTACGATCGGGTGCCGACCGTCTATCTCGAGGGGGCGTACGCGGCCTTCAAGCTCGGACGGTCCCGCCTCGCCGATTCGCTGCTCGGCCATCTGGAGCAGCTCTGCCGGCGCTGTCTCTTCTATTACCAGTTCGAGGCGACCACGGCACGCGCCTGGGGCGATACCGCGATCGCCGAATCCCTCCTGGCGCGCATGCGCGGACCGGGAGCGCCGTGAGCCGCAGGCTCGCCGCCGTGTTCGTGACCGGGGTGGTGCTCTACCTCCCGACGATTCGGTACGACTTCGTGCAGGACGACCGGGCCATCATCGTGGCCAATCCGGCCGCCCATTCCGTTGGGGCCGCACTCCGCGCCTTCAACCAGCCCTATTGGCCCCGGCCGGCTGAGGCAGGACTGTACCGTCCCGTCACGATCCTGAGCCTCGCCGTGGATTGGTCGCTCTCCGGCGGCCACGCGGGCTGGTTTCATCTGGCCAATGCGCTGTGGCACGCCCTCGCGGGGGTGTTGCTGGTTCTCGTGCTGGCGCGCTGGCTCCCGCCAGCCGGCGCGGTGGTGGCCGGGCTCGTCTTCGTCGTTCATCCGGTCCACGTCGAGGGCGTCGCCAACGTCGTCTCCCGCAACGAGCTCCTGGCCACGGTTGCCATGCTCGCGGCGATACTCGCCGCCCGGCGGCGCTGGTGGGTCGCTGCCGTGGCCTGCGCGCTCGTCGCGATGCTCAGCAAGGAGCGTGGTGTCATCACTGCTGCTGCGATACTGCTCGACGACTGGCTCCGGCCCGATGACGTGGAGCGCTATCCCCGGGCCTTCCTGGCAGCGCTCGCCGCGGCCACCATCGGCTACTTCTTGGTCTGGCTCCGCGTCGGCCACGCCGCGGTCGCGGACGTGGCGGCGCCGTTCCTCGGCGCGGGAACCGGCGGTCGCCTCGCCATGGCGTTCCCGGCGGCGCTGCGGACCGTCGAGCTCCTGATCTGGCCCGTAGCGCTCTCCGCGGACTACAGCCCCCAGGTCATTCCGTATCGTACGACGCTCTCGCCGGCCGCACTGATCGGCGCAGTACTCGTGATGGGCATCGTCGCGATGGTTCTTGTGTTCCGGCGGCGCGCCCCGTCGCTCAGTTTCGCCGCGGCGCTGGCCACGCTGGCCTATCTGCCGACCTCCAATCTGCTATTCGCGTCAGGCATCGTCCTCGCGGAGCGAGATCTCTACCTGCCGGTCATCCTGCCGGCGGCTCTGGCGGGGGCGGGGGTGGCCTGGGCGCTCGAGCGGTGGGACGTCCGGCGTGTCCTGCTCGCGGCGGCGCTGCTCGTCGTCGTGCTCGGCGCCCGGAGCTTGACGCGCCTTCCTGCCTGGGCCGACAACCGCTCGTTCCTGCTGACCCTGCTCCTCGAGCACCCCGAGTCCTATCGCGGGCAGCAGTCGGCGGCTGCCGTCTATGCGGGGATGGGGAAGGGGGATGACGCGCGCGCGGCGTACGCGCGAGCCGACTCGCTCTTCAACCGGGACCCCCATCTCAAGGCCGGTTATGCGCTCTTCCTGCTGGGGCGCGGGGACACGGCCCGCGCCGAGCTGCTGGCCGGTGCCTCTCGGCAGCTTCTCCCCAGGGAGCCCGTGGCGCTGCGGGTGGAGTATCTCGTCGCTCGTGCTCGGGGCGATACGATTCGAGCCGCTGCCCTGGCGGACACCGCCGACCGCTGGTTTCCCCGGGCGCCCTCGCCTTAGGACGGATTTCGGGGGCCTGTGACGGCGTAGGGTTTGACTGACGGCCGCAAGGCGGGCCTGGGAAGGGGGAAGGCGTTTCATGCCGCGGCTTGCAAAACGCGGGATTCCAGCCCCCCGAGAACCCGGCCCCGAGCTGGCGGCAAACAGTCCAAAGCCTTATCTTCCATGCGGTTAGGCGATGACCCCAAAAAGGGCACGCCCCTTGCCTTAGTCGATGCCGGGAATACTAGGCGCCCATCAACTCCATGACCGGAGAGGTACAGATGAATCGGAAGGGTTTTACGCTCATTGAGCTGCTGATCGTCGTGGTCATCATCGGCATTCTGGCCGCCATCGCGATCCCGAAGTTCGCTAACACCAAGGCCAAGGCGTACATCGCCTCGATGAAGTCGGACATGCGGAACCTGGTGACGGCCGAAGAGGCGTATTTCGCGGATTCCGTGAAGTACACCACCAATCTGGGCACGAACTTCGCCGTGACCACCGGCAACGTCCTTGGGACGATTGCGCTGACCGCCGATGGCTGGACGGCGACGGTCACCAACACCAACTACGTTGGACACACCTGCGCGATCTACATCGGCAGCACCGCGATTGCGCCGGCGAACAAAGAAGGCGAGCCGAAGTGCAACTGAGTCACTCCACGTGACTGCAGATCTGGAACGGCGGGGGTTTCCCCCGCCGTTCCAGTTTTCATGCCCCTCGTGACTCCCCGAAGCGTGGCCGTCAAACCCTCGCTGCGGATCGTGCTGCTGGTCCAGCTGGCCTTTCTCGCCGCCACCGCGTTGATCCTCGGAGTCGCGACGAGTCTCCTCGCCAGCACCCTCGCCCCGGACCGGGCGTTCCCCCTCGTCCTCGCCGTGGTGGCCGGTGACATCATCATCTTCATCGCGTTCGGGGCGTATCTCGTCAACCGGCTCGTGCTGAAGCCGCTGCGGCGCCTCATGGGCGCCGCCGACGCCGTCATCGCCGGCGACCTCGATGCGCGGGCGCCGGAGGCCGAGACGGTGGATTTCACAGGGCTGGGGGAGCGCTTCAATCGGATGACGGATCATCTCCTGGACGCCCAGGGCCAGCTCGTGCGGGCCGAGAAGCTCGCCACGGTGGGTCGACTCGCCGCCGGCATCGCCCACGAGATCGGCAATCCGCTGGGCGGTGCCTCGACCTACGTTGAGGTGCTGCGCCGCCGGGGGGCCGAGCCTGAGGTGACCGACGCCCTCGCTACCGAGCTCGACCGGATCGACCGCATCGTCCGCAGCCTGCTCGACTATGCGAGGCCGCATGAAGAGGCGCTGCAACCGGTGGACGTAGCGGTCGTCCTCACCGCGGCGTTCGAGCTGCTGCGCGCGCAGGGTGCGCTGCGCTCGCTGCGCGCCAGCCTCGATGTGCCGGCGGATCTCCCGCCGATCCTCGGGCGGGCGCATTGGCTGGAGCAGACCGTCGTCAACCTCATGCTGAACACTGTGGACGCCGCCCCCCAGGGGGTTCTGGTGGTCGGAGCGCGCCGTTGGGCGTACGAGTCGGGGAGGGTGCAGCCGCGCCGGGCGACCGACTCGGCCGATGCGTTCTTTCCCCGGGCGGCGGGCCGCCGGCCTTCGCGCGGCGAGATCGCGTCGGGCGCGCCGGGCGTGCTGATTTTCGTCGCCGACTCCGGGACGGGCGTTCCCGCGGCGGACCGGGAAAAGGTGTTCGAGCCCTTCTTCACGACCAAGGACCCGGGCCGCGGCACCGGGCTGGGGCTCGCGATCGTGGCGCGGGCGGTCTTCGACATGGGCGGCGTGGTCTGGCTCGAGCCGGCGCGCGAGGGCGGCGCGGCGTTCAAGCTGTTCTTCCCGGTGGCCACCGTATGAGCCGGGTTCTCATCGTGGACGACGAGCCGGGCCTGCGGCAGTCGCTCGGTCTCTTGCTGGGGGATGCGGGATACGAGGTGGCGGCTGAAAGCGACGGGCGCCGGGCGCTCGAGCGGGCCACGGCCGAGCCGTTCGACCTGGTGCTGTGCGACGTGCGGATGCCGCAGCTCTCCGGGCTCGAGTTCCTGCGGGCGTATCGCGACCGGGGCGGCACGGCCCTGGTCATCATGATGAGCGCCTACGGCGGTGAGGATGCCGCGCTCGCCGCGATGAAGGAAGGCGCCTACGACTACGTGCCGAAGCCGTTCCGCCCCGACGAAGTGGTGCTCGCCTTGCGCAAGGCCGAGGAGCGCGAGCGGCTGCGCCGCACCGTGGTCGGGTTGCGTGCCCAGCTCGAACGCGGTCCCGATGCCCGGGCGCTCGTCGCCGCCAGTCCGGCGATGCAAGCCGCGCTCGACGTGGTCTCTCGCGTCGCCGAGTACCAGACCACCGTCCTCATCACGGGGGAGAGCGGGACGGGGAAGGAAGTCATCGCCCACGCTATTCACCGCGCCAGCCCGCGCGCCGGCGCCGCGTTCATCGGGGTGAACTGCGCGGCGATTCCGGAGAATTTGCTCGAATCTGAGCTGTTCGGGCACGTCCGCGGGTCCTTCACAGGTGCGACGGCGGACAAGGCCGGCCTGTTCGAGCAGGCCGACGGCGGCACACTGCTGCTGGACGAGATCGGCGAGATGCCGCTGGCCCTGCAGGCGAAGCTGCTGCGTGTGCTGCAGGAGAGCGAGATCCGCCGTGTCGGCGACCACCGCACCCGCCGCGTGAACGTCCGCGTGCTCGCGGCGACCGCGCGCGCGCTCGCGGCGGAGGTCGCCGCGGGGCGATTCCGCGAGGATCTCTACTACCGGCTGAATGTCGTCACTATCCATCTCCCGCGGCTCGCGGAGCGACCCCAGGATATCGAGCCCCTGGCCCGCCACTTCGCGGCGCGGCTCTCGGCGCGGTTGCAGCGTCGCGTCGACTTCACACCAGATGCCCTGACCTGGCTCTCGGCCCAGCCCTGGCCGGGCAACGTGCGGGAGCTGGAGCACGCCATCGAGCGGGCCGCGGTGCTCTCCGACCACGAGGTGCTCGAGCCCGCCGATCTGCGGCAGGACGGCGCTCCCGCTATCGACCGCGCCCGGTCGCACGCGGGGCTGACCTTGCGTGAGGCGAGCGAGCAGGCGGAGCGGGAGGCGATCGAGGACGCCCTCCAAGCGGCCGGGGGCAACCGCCGCGATGCGGCCAAGCGGCTCGGCGTGAGCCTTCGAACCCTGTTTTACAAGGTCAGCCGGTATCGCATTGAGTAATGCAATTCCCTGCAGTCGCGCAGCAAATTGCGCGACTTGCAACCCAGGTCATGAATCGCAACCTTCTGTCCTACAATATGATAGCTCTAGGCACGGATCCTGTACTTAGGCGCTGCTGAACCGAGGAGGGTCGTCTGATGAAACACCGAGTGAGAAGCGAAAAGTCGCCGGCGCCGCGTTGCGGCGCGTTGGGCGCGCGGGCGTCCCTCGACGGGTTCACGCTGATCGAGATGCTCATCGTGATGGTGATCCTGGGGCTGGTGGTAGCGTTTGCGGCCCCGAAGATCGACATAACGAAATACCGGGTCGAATCGAGCATGCAGGGTATCGGCATGACGATGCTCGCGGCGGAGCGGCAGGCGATCACCCAGGAGCACGACGTGATCCTGCTGTTCGACGTCCCCAACAACAAGATCCGCATCCACGATGACGCCAACAACAACGGCGTGATCGACGCGGGCGAGCGGGTGCGGGGCGTGCCGTTGGGTGACGGCATCGTGTTCGGCCGGGCGACCGCGCCGGCACGGCCCATGGGGCCCGGTCCCGTGACGTTCACGAAGGTGATCAACGGCTTCCCCGCCCTGGTGTTTCATCGGGACGGCAGCGCGAGCGAAGCCGGCGGCTTTTACCTCACGTCGGTCCGGGCGGCGACGTCGGGCGTGCATCTCGAGGACTCGCGTTCCATCGAGCTCGAGCGCGCGACCGGCCGTGCCTCCTGGTACAAGTACGGTGCGCCGGTATGGCGGAGGGCGTTCTGATGAGCAATCAACGCGGGTTCACGCTGGTCGAAGTCATCCTCGCGCTCACGATCCTGTTGGTCGTGATGATGATGCTCGCCAGCACGACGGGGAAGACGGTGCACACCGCGGCCACGAGCGCCAATCAGCAGGCGGCGATCGAGCTGGCGATGGACCGGGTGGAGCAGGTCCGGGCCGATCCGAATTACGACGGCCTGGAGACGGCGTATGCGAAAACGGAGACCGGGTTCCCGACGCTGCCCGGGTTCAGCCGCGTGACCGCCATCGTGCGGACCGGCGGGACCGGGCAACCCAACGACTACAAGAAGGTCACGGTGACCGTCAGTGGCCCGGGCGTCCTGCCGGTGATCACGCGGACTGTGACGGTGGCGGCCCCATGACGACTCAACGGCGGTTCGACGAGCGCGGCTTGACCCTCATCGAAATGATGATCGCACTCATGGTGTTCTCGGCCGTGCTCGCGGGTGCGCTGGCGTTCCTGAAAGCCCAAGGGCGGAGCTTCTCCCTCGGCAGTCAGCGCGTGGCCATGCTCCAGAACTCCCGCTTCGCGCTGGACGAGCTGGAAAAGGATCTGCGGACGGCCGGGGCTGGCTCGCCCGACATTCAACCGGACCTGATCTACCTCGGGGCGTCGGTGATCGCGTTCAACGCGAACTACCTCACCAATACGCCGGGCGACGTGTTCGCGGTCTACTACAACCCGGATGCGCCGATCGGCAGCACGGACGCGGTTCGCAAGAGCGGCCAGTTCACGATTCCATTGACGTCGGTCGTCTATCCGGACACCGACTACCAGGACGGCGTCATCAACAGCCCGGCCGAGACGATCACGTTCTATTTCGCGCCGGACTCGACCACGGCGCGGACGGACGACTACGTCCTGTACCGCCAGATCAACAACCTGCCGCGTGAAGTCGTGTCGCGGAACATCTTGCAGACGACGGGCGTGCCGTTCCTGCAGTACTACTGGCAAACCGTAGTCGGTGGTGTGACGTCGATCCAGCAGGTGCCGAACGCCGGTCTGCCGTGGCGGCACTCGGTGCCCATCCATCTCGCCGTATTGGATTCCGGCCCGGCCGCCCGTATCGACAGTGTTCGCGTGGTTCAGGTGAGCCTGACGGTGACGAACGGCCTCACCGGTACCACCGAGCGCAAGCGCGCGGTCAGCCGCTACATCCGGCTGCCCAACGTCGGGCTGGCGAGCAAGCAGACGTGCGGCGACGACCCGATTCTCGGCACCGCCCTGACGGCGACGTGGAACGCGACGCCCCCCGGCGGGGTCGACCTGGCGTGGAACGCGGCGGTGGACGAGCTGGGCGGCGAGCGCGACGTCACGCGGTACGTGATTTTCCGCAAGCTCGCCACGGACCCGCTGTGGGGCGATCCCTATCTCAGTATTCCCCCGACCGGTACAACGCCTTACCTGTACACGGATCGCGCCGACATGATCAGCGGCAAGAGCTACATCTACGGGCTCGCGGCGCAGGACTGCACGCCGTCGAACTCGAGTGTGGCGTCAAGCCTGACGGTGACCATTCCATGAAGACCCTGAACCAGGACGGAAGTATGCGGACGAAGATGATCGACAACGAGCGCGGTATCGCCTTGGTCGTGGTGCTGCTGGTGGTGTTGGCCGTCGCGGCCATCATCGCCGGCGCCGCCCTGCTGGGCTCCAACACCAGCCTCATCGCCAAACATCAGGCACGCCTCAGCGTGCTCGAGACCGTGGCCGATGCCGGCATCGAAGAGGCGCGCTCCCGGATCAACGGGGACAAGACGCAGTACCCGGACTCCGGGTACCACGTCCTGGAAGCGGGCGTCGCGGTGTACAACTCGGCCGGCGCGGTCATCCCGAACGTCAAACGCTGGCTCTACGTGGGACCGAGCGGTGTGACCTCCGGACAGTACGGCGTGTTCGGCAGCATCGTGTCGGTCGCGCAGGATCCCCAGGGCAATCGGGCGATCCGCCGCGGCGAGGTATACCAGGAGAGCTTCTCCAAGTATGCCTACTTCACGACCATCGAGGGATCGATCGTCTTCGCCAACGGCGACCAGATTCAGGGACCGGTTCACTCGAACGATGGCATCACGATCAACTCGTCGGGTGCCACGTTCTTCGGACCCGTCTCGACGGCACAGACGATCACGGGCAAGCCGTACGGCACGTTCAAGCAGGGCTACAAGGAGAACGTGCCCGCCATCCCGATGCCGAGCACCGCGGATCTGGGCAAGCTGCAGGCGCAGGCGACGATCGGCAGCACGGCGATCACGAGCACCACGCTCGGTACGGCTGGCCAGGCCACCACCCGCATCGAGTTTGTGGCCCTGGACCTCGACGGCGACAACGATTCGACGGACGACGACGAAGGGTTCATGAAGGTCTATCAGGTTGCGACCGCGGCGCAGGCGTACTGGGTCGTGGCGGACACGAACCTCTACCTCGGGACAAACACCACGCGCGACACGGCCGGGGTGCGCAATTCGCCCAACTGCGGCCACGTCTATGCGGGCGCCACGAATCACGCTGTGACGGCCTTCGTCACGTTCGAGGACCATTTGAAGACGTGGACCTCCGGCAACGATTCCAAAATGAACGCGCCGGGGTTCGGCGCGGTCCGCTGCTACCTCGGCGGCTCGGACATCCTGAATACGCCGCAGGTCTTCAACCCGACGACCGACGGCCACGGCACCTGGCTGCCCTGGCCCGGTGCTGTAGACCCGCGGGTCACCGCCGTCGCGGGTGCCCAGGCGCCGTATCTGTGGCCGATCAACCGCGTCGAGAACCCCAATTTCAAGGGCGTCATCTACGTGGCCGGGAAGGTTGCGGTCAGCGGGAAACTGCGCGGTCGCGTGACGTTGGCCGCGTCCGGGAACATCATCGTCGCGGACGACATCACCTACGTCACCAACCCAGGCGCGTCCAACTGCGCGGATCTCCTCGGGCTGTTCAGCGGCAATGACATCGTGGTGGCGGACAACCTGCTCAACGATCCCATCCCGTGGCTGAGCGGCAAGCCCGCGACGCACTGGGACGAGAGCTGGGACGAGTTCATCAACGGGTTCGTGTTGGCGCTCGACATCTTCACGGTGGAGAACTACGACCAGGGCTCGACCAGCGCCGAGTCGTGCGGCGCGTCGACCAACGGGCGCGGCTGCCTCTTCCTCACGGGCGGCATCATCCAGAGGCAGCGCGGCGCTGTCGGGTTGACGAGCGGCGAAGGCTACATCAAGCGGTACGCCTACGACGCCTGCGGTCTCGAAAGTCCGCCGCCTTACTTCCCGACCACCGGGCACTTTGCCCGCGGGCATTACTTCGAGGTCGAGCCGACGGGGTTCAATATCGACTCGTTCTGGGCGTTGCTGATTCCGCATTGATCGAGCGGCCTCCTGCGAGGCCGTCGCGAGCCCCGTGTCGCCTCCGGCGACGCGGGGCTTCGCATTTCGGTCTGCGTCGAAACCGACATGCCCGCGTTGTTTCGCCATCGGCCCGTGCGCGCCGGACGAATATCCTCGGCGCTATATGGTCCGCGCTTCCGGATTCACCCTCATCGAGGTGCTCGTAGCGCTCGTCGTATTCGCGTTCGGCGTGCTGGGCCTCGCCTCCGAGACGGCCGCGCTCACGCGGTTGCTCGCCCGCGCCCAACGCGCCGCCCAGGTGACGGCGGCGGCCACGGCGCGCCTGGAACGCCTGCGCGCCGGCGTCTGCATTGTGCGGCAGGATGGCACGGAAACGTTGTGGCGCGGCTCCGCCACCCTCGCCACACTGCAGTGGACCTGGAGCGGCCTCGGAGATTCGTCCTATCGGGTTCGTGTCGTGGCGGTTCCGGGGTCGCACGCCGGCGTACGGGCTCGAGCGGAAAGCCTCAGCGCGGTACTTGCATGCCGTCGCTGATCCGCCCCTGCCGTGGCGCGACCCTGCCCGAGCTGCTGATCGCGCTCACGCTGCTCGGGATCATCGCGGCGGTCGTCGGCGGCGTGCTGCGACGCACCCAGGACGCCTATCGGGCGCAAACGCTGACGATCGACCGGGCGCAGAATCTGCGCGTGGCCTCCGCGTTCCTTCCGGCCGAGCTCCGCGAGCTGGACGCGACAGACGGCGACATCGAGGCGATGGCCCCGACCGCCATCACGATCCGCGCCCCGCGGCAGCTCGCGGTGCTGTGCCAACCGCCCCGCTCGGCGGGGGGCCCAGGCATGCTCGCCCTCACCGTGCGCGACAGTCCGCGATACGGCATTCGCGATTTCAACCCCAGAACTGATTCCCTGTGGGTGCTCCGCGCCGGTCCGACCGCCGACACCAGCGCCGCGTGGGTGCGCGCCTCCATCGCGACCATGTCGAACGACACCTGCCCGGATGGGCGTCCTGGCCGGACGATCACTATCGCCCTCACGGGAGGACCGTGGAGCGCACCCGACGCGGGACTGGCGACCGGGGCGCCCGTGCTTGGGTTCGAGACACTGACCTACCGGCTGTACCGCTCGAGCGAAGATGGGCGCTGGTACGTCGGGCAGCAGGTGGGGGCCGATCTCCAGCCGGTCCTCGGGCCCGTGACGCGCGACGGCCTCGCGTTCACGTACTTCGACTCGAGCGGCGCGATCACCGACCAGCCGAACCGGGTGAGCTTGGTCGAGATTCGGGTGCGCGCCGCGACCATGGAGCCGGTGCGCAGTGCCGCGGGACGTCTAGTGACGCCGGTCGACAGCGTCGTCCTCGCGGTCGCGCTTCGGAACAACCGCCGCGACTGAGCATGGTCGACTGGGGCGTGCGGCTGCGGCGAGACCGGCGGGGAATTGCGTTGGCGCTGGTGCTCTGGGTGCTCGTGATCGGGGCCGCGCTCCTGACGCTGGCTCTGCTCGTCGCCGTACAGGAGCAGCGAGCCTCCGGCGCTGAACGGCGCTTCCAGCACGGGTTCGCCGACGCCGAGGCGGGTCTCGCCGCCGCGCTCGATGGTTGGACTCCGTCCTCCCTGCGCCGGCTCCTCCCGGGGAGCTTTGACTCCATGGCCATCGGCGGGACGCTGGACGCCGGCGGCCGCCCCTGGAGCGGTGTCGTGCGACGGCTCAGCCCGACGCTCTTCCTCCTGGAGGTGGCGGTCGACGCCCGACCCGAAGACGGTACGGGGCCGCTGCGCGCCCAAGTCCGGCTCGGTCAGCTGGTGGAGACGCAGGTTCCGACGCTCACGCTGAACGCGGCGCTCTCGGTTGGAGGAGCGGCGGTGCTCGGTGCCGACGCCCGCGTGGATGGCCGGGATACAACCCCGCCCTGGCGCCCTGATTGTGCCGCGCCGGACAGCGGCGTGGCTGGCCTGGCGGCCGGGTCCGCGACCCTCGCCCCCGGGTCCGTCGTCTCCGGCACGCCGCCCCTGCTGCTCCGAGCGGCGACTGATTCGACGCTGGCACCGCAAGACTCGGTGGTGTTCGACCAACTCGCGAGTCGGGCGGGAGTGCTTCTGGCCGGCGGGACCCTAGCCACATTTCCAGCCACTGTCGGGACAGCGTGCGACGTAGGAGACCCCCAGAACTGGGGTGCGCCCTCTGATTCCTCGTCTCCGTGCCGGGATTACCTGCCGATCGTCCACGCCAGCGGAGATCTGACATTGGCAGCTGGTGAGGGTCAAGGTATATTGTTGGTGGACGGTGATTTAACTGTCGTGACCTCGTATCGTTTCTACGGGATCGTTCTGGTCCGGGGCCGGCTCACCGTTGGCGGAAGTTCAAGCGGGGCGGCCTTTATCGGAGGGGTCTCGGCGGGGTCGGTCGGCACGCCGTCCGATCCGGCTGGCGGCGCTACGATTCGATACTCCAAGTGCATGATTTCCAATGCTTTACAATCAGCAGGCGTGCTCTCCCCGCTGCCCTCCCGTAGCTGGAAACAGCTGTACTGAGCGCCATAACTCCATTCCAGCAAAACAGTTGTTTGATTTGCCTAAAGTAGGTTCGAGGCTTGACAGGATAAGGCTTAGGTCTTACCGTAGCTTGCCCCTGTCCCGTCGTGTCTCTTACTCC
>JBGQHV010000046.1:0-19987 GCA_041498155.1 Gemmatimonadota bacterium
CACATCGAGGGCCGGCCGTTGATCATCTATATGAGCGTCGCCCTGGATCCCTTCCGCATCCGCTGGAACCGCCTGCTGCGCCACCCCGGCTAGATCCGTTGCTCCCTTGGCGGCGTAACCTCCAGGAGAGCGAAGGACGCTATCTTCGCTCATTCTTCGGAGTGTGATGGCCGCCATGTCGAGTGCCCCGGTTGCCGACCGCCTGCTCGTGGGTCGCATGGCCGAGGGGGAGGATATCGCCCTGGGCGAGCTGTACGATCGCTACGGGAAAACGCTGTACGCCCTCGCGCTGGCCATCGTGCGCGAGCCGGCGGACGCGGAGGAGGTCGTCGTGGACGCCTTCGGCCAGGCATGGCGACAGGCGTCCGCGTTCGATCCGGGGCGCGGCAGCGTGGGCGCGTGGCTGGCGACCATCGCGCGCAGCCGGGCGCTGGATATGGTGCGCGCCCGGGGGCGCCGCGCCCGGGCGCACGAGCGGGCGGCCTCCCTTTCCGCGGACGGCATTGCCACGCCGATCGCCGGTCTGGGGCCGGACCCGGGGCGCGGCGCGGAGCGCAGTGAGGCGCGGCGGCTGGTGGCGCAGGCGCTCGCGACACTTCCCGACCCGCAGCGCGTGGCGATCGAGCTCGCCTATTTCGAGGGGCTGTCCCAGAGCGAGATCGCCGAGCGCCTCGCGGAGCCGCTCGGGACCATCAAGACCCGCATGCGGACCGCGATGGAGAAACTGCGGGGCCTGTTGAGCCCGCTCTTGGAGGGAGCCGCATGACGACCGCGCACGAGTGGCAGGATCTTGCCGCACCGTACGCGCTCGGCGCCCTGGCACCCGAGGAGCGCCGCACCTTCGAGGCGCATCTCGCCGGGTGCGACGCCTGCCGGGCGGAGGTGCGCTCGTTTGCCGAAGTCGCCGGCTTGCTCGCCTACGGGGCGCCATCGGCCGAGCCATCCGCGGGGTTGCGCGACCGCGTGTTGGCGGAAGCCGGCCGAGTCCGCCCCATCGCGCAGGCGCCGCGGCGGCGCGCGACCGCGGCGTGGCTGGCTGCTGCCGCGGGACTGCTGCTCGCCGTCGCGGCCGGGGTGGAGGCGTGGCGGCTGGCGGGACGCGTGCAGGCGCTCGAGAGCCGGGTTGCCGTTCAGGATTCCATCAATGCGGTGGCGGAATCGGCGCTCGCGATGCTGACGGGTCCGCAGGTCCACATGGTGTCCCTCGCCGGCACGGGGCGCGCGCCGTCGGCACGGGTCTTCTGGAATCACACGCGCGGCCGGTTCATCGTGTTCGCGTTCGACCTCCCGGCGGCGCCGGCCGGGCGCGCCTACCAGCTGTGGGCGATCGCCAAGGGCAAGGCGCCGATGTCCATGGGGACCTTCAACACCGATCCCACCGGACGCGCGACGATCCTCCTGCCCGTGGGCCAGGAGATCGCGACGCTCGGATTCGTCGACGACTGCGGGCTCACCGAAGAGCCCGCCGGCGGCTCGCCGCAGCCGACCGAGACCCCACGCCTGATGGGAGCCTGGTTGCACACCGACTAGCGCGCCGCGACTCCAATCCGGCTTCCTCCGACGGGCGTAGACACGGTGTTCGCGTGCTACGCCCGTCGTCTTTCGTCCGAGGAGAACGTTATGAACCGGAAGTCGTTGCTCGCCCCCAAGCGGCTCGCCATCGCGGCGTGCGTCGCACTGTGCGCCGCGGGCGGCGTGGGCGTCGCCCTGGCGTCGGATCACCAGGACACGCCCGATGTCGAGCTGAACCCCGAGATGGACATGACCGACCTCTACGTCTTCCCGAGCCCGACCCCGGGACGAGTGGTGCTGGTCATGAACAGCTGGGGCGTGCTATCGCCGGCCGAGACGCCTACCACGTACTTCGATCCGAACATCCTGTATCAGTTCAAGATCGACAACAATCACGACGGCATCGAGGACAAGGTCATTCAGGTGACCTTCAACGGATCGGGCGCGAGCCAGACCGTCGACGTGCGGGGCCCGGTGGCACCGCCCGTGACCGGCGCGATGGGGAACACCATTTCGACCGCCTCACCCGTCGTGAGCGGGACGACGCGCACGGCGATCGGCTCGGCGTCGGGCGTGCAGGTGTACGCCGGCCCGCGCGACGATCCGTTCTTCATCGACCTGGAGCAGTTCTTCCGCATCATCCCGGACCGTAAGCCGGTCACGGGGACGTTGTCGCAGCTGCCCGACACGCCGACCGCCAGCTCGTGGCGGACGCCGGGCATCGACTTCCTGGCAGGCTTCAACGTGCTGTCGATCATCATCGAGCTGCCGGTGAGCGCCCTCACCGGAACCGCGGGCCCCAACTTCGGGGTCTGGGCCACGATCAGCCGCTAACCGACCAATGACAAGGAGTCTCGCGATGAAACCCACTGCCGTACTCGTGGCCGCTGCCCTGGCGGCGACCGCTTTGGCGGCCTGCAGCGACGACAACACGACTGCGCCGCTGGCCGATCGGACGTTCAACCAGGTCCAGCGGCTCGGCAATCCGCTCGTCTCGGAAGTGTTCCTGGCGAAGCGCGATCACGCGTTCCACGGATCCACCGCGCCGACCATCGATGTGGCGGCCTTTACCCCGATCATCCGCGGCTTCACGGACAATGTCGCGGGCCGGGACACGACCGTCGGCAAGACGCTCGCCGCCGTGCTGTTGCCCGACGAGCTGCTGGTCCAGTCCGACAAGGCCACCAATACGGCCGGGTGGCTGACCTGGGCCCTGGCGAACGGGTGGGGTGGCCGAACGCTCACCGACGATGTCGTGACGGCCGGACTGCAGGCGATCTTCGGTCCGTTGCTCGATCCGAACAACACGACAGCCGCCCTTGCCGACGACCATGTGGACGCGAACGACGTTGCCTTCGGCGCGACGTTCCCGTACCTGGCCGCCGCGCATTGACGGGGCCGCGACCGATGCGGCGTCTCCTACGCTCGGTCATGGTGACCCTGTCCGCGGGCTTCATGCTCGCGGCAGGGTCGCTGGCCGTGCACGCAACTGTGGCGGCCCGCGCCGCCACGACGGAGCCGGTGCGCGATGAGGCGCGGATCCGCCAGCAAGACATCACCTTCTACGAGTGGCGCCTGACCCGCGATCCCACGAGCGCCTTCGATCTGGCGCAGCTGGCGTCGCTGCATCTGCAACGCGGCCGCGAGCGGGGCAACCCCGAGGATGTGCGGCGCGCCGAAGAGCTGGCGCGGGGCTCGCTGGCGCGGCGCGAGACGCGCAACGCGCGGGGCTACTCGACCCTCATTTCCACGCTGATGACGCAACATCGCTTCGTCGAGGCGCGCGGCTGGGCGGAGCGCCTCGTGGCGCTCGATTCGACCAGCATCTCGGCCCAGGCCGTTCTGGGCGAAATCGAGATGGAGCTCGGCGACTACGACGCGGCCCGTCACGCCTTCGGCAGGCTGTCCGGACAGCGGGGGAACCTCGCCGTCGCTCCTCGCCTGGCACGCTGGCTCGAGCTCCAGGGCCAGACCGAAGAGGCGCGTCGCCTGCTCACCAACGCGCTCGACAGCGCCCGCGCGCGACCGAAGCTGCCGCGCGAGCAGGTCGCGTGGTTCGAGCTGCGCGTTGGGGATCTGGAGCTGCGCAGCGGCCACCCCGACGCGGCCCGCCGTGCCTTCCAGGCCGGTCTCGCGATCGCCCCTCAGGACTCGCGCCTGCTCGCCGCGATGGCGCGGCTGGAGGCCGCGCGCGGCCATTGGCGTCGGGCGATCACCTGGGGCGAGCAGTCGATCGCGATCGCTCCGGATCCGGCGACCGTCGGTCTCATCGGGGACGGCTACGCGGCGCTGGGTGATTCGGTGCAAGCCGCGGATTACGTCCACGTCATGGAGGTCGTGACGCTGGCGCAGCCGGGGGGCTTTCATCGGGCCTGGAGCCTGTTCCTGCTGGATCACGACCGCCGAGTGCCGGAGGTCCTGACCCAGGTGCAGGAGGAGATCCGCACCCGCCGTGACATCTTCGGCTGGGACCTCCTCGCCTGGGCGCTGCATCACGCGGGCCGCGATCGCGAGGCCCTCCCCGCGATGGCTCGCGCCCTGGCCCTGGGGACCGACGACGCGACGCTGTTCTACCACATGGGCATGATCGAGCGAGCGCTCGGTCATCGGGTCGCGGCGCGCACCTATCTCACGCGAGCCCTCGCGACGAATCCCTGGTTCCAGCTCACGGGAGCGCGGGACGTGCACGCCGCCCTGGAGGCCCTCTAAATGTCGGAGCTGCTGGCGTTCATCGGTCTCGGGTTCCGCCACATCGTGAACCCGGCAGCGGCGGACCACATCCTGTTCCTGCTCGCGCTCGCGGCGATCTACCGGCTACGTGACTGGCGCGAGGCGTTGTGGGTCGTGACGGCGTTCACCGTGGGGCACTCGGTCACGCTGGCGCTCGCGGTCACGCAGACGCTGCTGCTCCCCACCGCCTGGATCGAATTTCTGATCCCGGTCACGATCGTCGCGACCGGGGTCGAGAATCTGCTGGTCCACGACCGTGCGCGGGCCCTGTGGGGCGGGCGTTACCGACCGATCTTCTCGGGCGTGTTCGGGCTGGTGCACGGCGCCGGGTTCGCGAACTACCTCCGTAGCCTCTTCGTCGACCGGGTGGCGGTGCCGCTGTTCGGGTTCAACCTGGGGATCGAGCTGGGGCAGGTGCTGGTGCTGCTCGTCGCCGCGCTGGCGTTCGTGGCGGCGGATCGGGGGCTCGGAGCGCTGCGCCGGCAGGATCGCTGGCCCAGCCCGCTGCGGCTGCGGGTGGTGAGCGTTTCGATCCTGGTGATTCTGGTCGCGGCGCGGTGGGCGATGGAGCGCGCCCCCTGGTGATCACGTTGCTCCCGTTCCTGATCGCCATGACAGGTGCGCCTCGCGCGCACCCGCTGCACACCACGCTCACCACCATCGAGTGGCGCGCGGAGACCCGGACGGTGCAGGTCGCGGTGCGCGTGTTCTCCCAGGACCTGCGAGCGGCCGTGGCGCGCGCTCCCGCGGACTCCGCCTGTGGATACGCCCGGCGCGCTTTCGTATTGACCGACGCCTCGGGCCGGGTTTTGGGCGCCGAACGGTGCACGGTGCAGCAAGCCGAGGAGGTCACCTGGATCCGACTGGAAGCGCGGGTGGCGGCTCCTGCCGGCCTCCGGGTGTTGAACGCGTTCCTGTTCGAATCGTTCGGCGATCAGGTGAACGTGGTGCAGGCCAATCTTGCCGGCCGCTCGCGCACCCTGCTGTTCACGCGAGGGGACGAGCCGAAGCCAGTTGGTGAGTGAGCGCGCTTGACCCTCGCGTGGCAGCTGGGTAGAACACAACATGCGAAGATCGCCGGTGTGGTGTTGCCTGCCGTTCGTGGCGAGCTGCATGTGGGGCGTGCCGGCGCTCGCCCAGCAGGCCGACACGGCGCATGCGGTCGCGCTTCCGGCGATCACCGTATCCGCCACACGCAGTACGGTGCCCCTCGCGAAGGTGCCGCTCTCCGTGCAGATCCTCGATCGCTCGCAGATCAGCCGGGCGCGTCCCACGTGGGGGCTCGACGAGGCGTTGGGGCAGGTGCCGGGCGTGTTCGTCGCCAACCGCTACAACTTTTCCCTCGATCAGCGGATTTCGGTGCGGGGCTTCGGCAGCCGGTCGGCGTTCGCCGTACGGGGGGTGAAAGTCCTGGTGGACGGGATTCCGCAGACCCTGCCCGACGGCCAGGGGCAGCTCACCAACCTCGAGCTAGGCGACGTGGACCGCATCGAGGTGCTGCGCGGATCCGCATCCGCGCTGTTCGGAAACGCCTCGGGCGGCGTCATCAGCATCTGGACCGATCCGGTGCCGCCGGCCCGGATGCGGGAAGATGTTCACGCAGTGGCAGGCTGGTCCGACCGGGCCGGTGGCCGTGGGTGGAACAAGTGGCAATCGACCACCGGCTTCCGCGTGGCCGGCGGCAGTGCACAGCTCATGGTCTCGCGCCTCTCGTATGACGGCGAACGCAATCACAGCGCGGCGGATCTCCGCAACCTGAACACCCGCCTGCGGCTGCCGCTTGGCACCGGCTGGTCGCTCGCGGCGGTGGCCGACGTAGGCGACGACCCGCGCGCCGACAACCCCGGCGCCCTCACGCTCCCCGAGCTGCAAGCCAATCGTGATTCCGCGCCCGCGATCAACCTCACGAGCCATGCGGGCAAGGACGTGACGCAAGCCCAGGGGGGCGTGACGATGCGGCACCCGTTCGCCGGCGGTGGGGAAGCGGGGGTGACGGTGTTCGGATTCGCCCGCGAGCTCAAGAACCCGACCACCTTCGCCTACATCGACCTGAGCCGGCGCGCGTACGGCGTGCGCGTCTCGCTCACCCGGCCGGTCGGGCATGGCCGGTTCGCGACGCAGCTCAGCGCGGGGCTCGATTTCCAACGGCAGCGCGATGACCGCGTCAATTTCGGCAACAACGCCGGGCGCCCCGACACTACGCGATCGCTCGATCAGCTCGAGCATGTGACGGAGCTGGGTCCGTTCGTCCAGGGGGCCGTGCCGCTCGCGGCCCGGATCACCCTCACCGCCGGTCTGCGCTACGACTGGGTCCACTTCCAGGTCGCCGACCACCTCGTCTCCGCCGCCAACCCGGACGATTCGGGCGATCGCCTGATGCGCGCGCTATCGGGGTCACTCGGAGTGGCGGTCACTCCCGCGCCGGACGTGACCTTGTATGCCAACGCGGGCTCCTCGTTCGAGACCCCGACTACCACCGAGCTCGCCAACCGCCCCGACACCGCAGGCGGATTCAACCCGACGCTCGACCCCCAGCGTGCCTGGACCTATGAGGTGGGTGGCCGCGGCACCGTCGGGAGCCGGGGCGACTGGAGCATCGCCATCTTCCAGGCCGCCGTTACCGACGAGCTGATCTCCTACGAGGTCCCGACCTCGCCCCAGCGACGCTTCTTCCGGAACGCCGGCTCGGCGCGCCATCGGGGGCTGGAGCTCGGGGGAGGTCTCTCGCTCCTCCCCAACCTTCGGCTGCGCGCCGCGTACACCTATTCGGATTTCCGCTACGTGCGTTACGCATTCAGTCCCGACACCAGTCCGCCGCGAGTGCTCGACGGCCGCGCGCTGCCCGGGATCCCGATGCACGCTCTCCATCTGATCGTGCATGCCGAGCCGCACGGCATCCGGGGGAGCTGGCTCGAGGTGGAGACCATCGGCACGTCGAGCACCTTGGTGGACGACACCTTGTCGCTGCGGACCAGCCCCTGGTGGACGACGAACGTGCGGCTGGGCTGGTCGGGGCGTGTCGGCGGAACCGCGCTCGAGCCCTTCGTGGCGGCGAACAACGTGTTCAACCGCCTCTATGTCGGGTCGGTGGTGATCAACGCGGCCCGGGGTCGCTACTACGAGCCGGCCCCGGGGCGGAACTTCTACCTGGGTCTGTCGGTCGGCGCCGGCCGGTAGGTTGCAGGAGCCGCCACGCAAAAGAGGCCGGGAAATCCCGGCCTCTTCGTCCATCGGGATCTGCGCCGGCGTCCGGTCAGCCGCCTTGTGGCCGAAGGATGACGTCCACCCCGATGTGCAGCCGCTTCCAGCGGTGGAGGACGACGCCGAGGCCCAGCGCGATCTTCGACATGCCGTACTTGTTGGTGAGATCCTGCGCGTCGATATCGAACACGGCCTGTACGCGGAACCCTGCGGGATCGCGCCAGGCGAGCACTGGTGCCTGCATCGGAGACGTGACGCCGTGCAGGTTGAACGATCCCATGGCCGTGGCGCGCAAGGTGTCGCCGGGTCCCTTCTGCACATTGATCAGACTGTCGATCACGAAACGAATGCGCGGATACTGCCCGGTGCTGAGCACCATGGATCGGGCGAAGTCGTCGCGGAACGCGAGCCCGGAAAACAGCGAATCGGGGTTCAACGTGATCTCCCCGCGCACGCCACTCCAGTGCAGCGTGTCCTCGATCAGGACCGTGCCGGAGACCGCGGTGCGGCACACGGCGTTGACCTGCAGTCGGGGGAAGAGCGGGACGCGAGTTTCGTGCCCGCCATTGTCACGCATGTTGGGTCGGCTCTTGTAGTCCACATACTGACCGGGATCGCGGCCTTCGCCCGGCTGCCACGAGTGGTCGGCGGGGCAGGTCGTGGCCCAGAGATGGTTGTAGTGCGGATCGACCTGCCACCAGGCGAGGCTGGTCTTGGGCTCCACAGCCCAGCGGATCTGGCCCGAAAGGGCTGTCGCCGCACCGAAGAGGAGCGGAAGCAAGGCGGCCAGCGGCTGGCCGCGGCGGGTAGCGAGCCACATTTGGAGGTCCCTCCTTGGGAAACTTTTCACATGGACGGCGCGCCTGGAAAACGTGGCTTCCCTTGAAGACGGTCGCAAGCGGTGCCGGCCTATGGTGTTGTCTTGACAGCTTTCGTTATAAAGAGTACTTCATGCGTTCAGCGCCGGGAAAGCGAGCGCGAGATCGGCTTAGTCCACTCGGAGGGAGGGGGGAATGGCGATTCGGTTTGGTCGGGCTGCACTGATGGCGTTGTCGGTTTCGGTTCTGTCGGTGAGCGCCCTACGGGCGCAGGCAAGTGGGGTCTCGACCGACCCGGCAACGATCAAGAAGGGGAAGTCATTGTGGAACACCAAGGGGTGCATGGGATGCCATACGATCGGGAAAGGGAGAGCTGCAGGGCCCGATTTGATGGGCGTCCTGGACCGGCGCAGCCTCGATTGGGTTCAGCGCTGGTTGCACGATCCCCCGGCGATGCAGCAGAGCGATTCCACCGCGCGGGCGATGGTCGCCCAATTCAACAATACCAAGATGCCCAACCTTCAACTGGGTGATGAGGAGGTGACCGCCCTGATCGCGTACATCGCCGATCAAGGTTCGAAGATGGCAGGGAAGTCCCATTGAACCGAGTGAGTCCGATGTCACACAACGTGTCTGGCACATGAGGGAGGGAACACCATGAGCCGCGCTTTGTTGCTGGCAGTGATGTCCGCGTTGGGGGCGTCCCCCGCGGTCGCGGCCGGTCGCTCGAATGCGGTGCCGCTGTTTGCCCGGCAGACCGGGTTGACGTGCGCGCAGTGTCACGTGCTGTATGGCGCGCCGGTCCCGAGCTTCACGTTTACGGGCAAGAAGTTCCGCATGAACGGCTACCGGATGCCGTGGATCAGTCAGAAGATCGAGGCGGGTGAGCCGGGCGCGATCAACGGTCGGCGCCTGGACATCAACCTCGTTCCGTATCTGAGCTTCCGCTATCAGAGCATTTTCGCCGCGCAGTCCAAGGCCCCTGGAGCGCCGAGCCCTGGCCCGGTGACCTCCAACCCGACCTCGCGTCTCGCCATCTTCTCGGGCGGCGCGTTCGGCGACAACTTCGGGCTGTGGACCGAGTTTTACCTCACCCCGCCCAACGACAACCCCGGCGGCGAGTGGGGCATCGGCAACTTCACGTTCGACGAGTACGATCTGCGCTACGTGAAGACCGTGGGTGACAACAACACGATCGGCCTGGGCTTTTCGAACCAGGGAGTCTCGGAGATTTCGGGCTTCGGTCCGTGGTCGCCGGGCGGCTCGATGATCACCACCGGCGGCGTCGCCGGATGGGCCCATCCCAACCGCGGCCAGCTGTTCGGCTACGGGTGGTTGAACGACCAGCTCTTCTTCAGCCTCGGCGCGCAGCCGGGCATGGACAACCTGAGTTGGTCGAAGAGCAGCATCATCGGGAACGTGGCGTTTGCGCCGTTCCACGAAGATCAGAAAGAAGCATGGGTCAATATCGAGTTCAGCCTCGGGAACGACAACATCCCGTTGCTCACGAACCGCAGCTCCGTCACCAACAACACGACGTGGAACACGACCGACGCCGTGGGTGGTGTGTCTGCCACCAATGGTGGCGTGCCTTACTCGGCGCACGACATCAAGACCACCAGGCGCTTGACGGGCGAGCTGCTGTACGGCTTCGTCGATCACGGCCCGCACAGCCTGAATCTGGGCGCCAGCTACAACCTCAACAAAGACAATTACCAGAACACGGCGTTCGCCCAGGTGAACTCGGTGTTTGGCCGCCTCCGCTACGTGTACGAGCGTACGTGGGGATTGGACTTGCAGGTCGGGAAGACCGTGACCTACAAGTACACCGACGGCACGGCCGCGGCGCACACGGTCCCGAACAAGCTAGCCTACAACGCGTACGGGACGTTCCAGCCGGCCATGAACGTGCTGATCGCACTCAACTATGGGCGCTCGCAGACGCTGGCGCTCGACACCCCGGCGCTCACGGGGTGGAACTGGACTTTTAACATCGACTATCTGTTCTAGTCGAGACGCCCGCAATCCGGGGCGAGCTGTTGGACGCGCCGCACGGCACCGCCGTGCGGCGCGTTCCCTTGCTGGCCCCACCGGGCACGGCGATACTTGATGTCATGCACCGTCGTCTGCTTCGAACCCGAGGATGCTCTTCCATGACCAGTCTTCCCACTGGACGTCTGCGGGTGATCGTCGTGGCCGCGCTCGCCGCCGGCTGCTTCCATCCCTACGGCAAGGTCAGCGAATTCCAGAGTCCCACCGTTCCCGGCACACACTTCCGGACGTTGAGTGTGATCGCGGGCGAGAGCGATCATTCCTCGATTCAGATCGCAGCGCGCGTGCGGGATTCGCTGACGGCGTCGAAGGTCGTGAACGTGGTCAACCGGTCCGGCCGGTGGGTGGATGAAGCGGGGGCGCTGAAAGGGATTTGCCCGGACCCGGCCGACACGAGTGCCGCCACGGCGTCGAGCCGGGCGGCGATCGCCAGCGACACGACCGGCACCCTCGCTTCGATGGCGCCAGTGGATGGGGTGGTGATCGTCTGGTGGAACCGCGTGTCGCTACGGGATTGCCGAAGCCTCGTCGTCGCGTACGACGCGACGGGCGCGGCCGAGATCGGGATCGACGGGCTGACGCGACAGCTGATCCGCTATCTGAAGACGGACGGGCGGCACTGATCGGGGTGCCGCTCACTTGTAGCGGTAGGTGATGCGGCCGCGGGTGAGGTCGTAGGGCGAGAGGTCGACCGCGACGCGGTCTCCCTGGAGAATGCGGATGTAGTTCTTCCGCATCTTGCCGCTCACGTAGGCCAGCACCTCATGGCCGTTCTCGAGCTTCACGCGGAAGGTCGTGTTGGGGAGCACTTCCGTCACCGTCCCCATCATCTGAATCGCGTCGCCGGCCACGGACCGAAAACGGCTCCTTTCGCTGTGGTCCGGCGCGGGCCGGTAATCCCGCGCCGCCTCTCGGCTTACCCATGTTGCGACCGCCCCCAATCTAGCGCTCGGCTCGCCGCCTTGACACTCCCCGCTATGCGCGTATCTCTCGCTCGAACAGGAGGTTGCGGCATGGACGCCCCGGAGTTTCAGCGCCTGGCCGAGATCCAGGTCGATCTCGTAAAGCCCGAACGCAACGGGTTCACGCTCTCGGGGCAGGGTGCCGACCGCGCCGAGTACCGGCTCGACGTGCACTTCGACATGCCGCTGGATGCTCGGACGCGCGCGGTCCTGGGGGAGTTGCTCGCCCAATCCGAGTTGTCGATCTCGCGCCGGCTTCCCCCCCCGCTCGTGGCGGTACGTCCGCGCCGTGACCGGGCTCACCGGCCCCCGCGTCGGCGGATCACCGCCGATTGATCAACTCCGGGGCTATGCTGCCCAGCCCGTCCGGGCAGGCGGCACGTGGTTTGCTTTAGCCGAGAGGAGCCGATGATGACCTCCCGCTCGCGCGCGTTGGTCGTCGCCGTCGCGTGCGCGGTGCTTGCCGCGTGCGCCTCGGGCGGCGCTCGAACGGCGTCGCCCAGCCCTGAAGGGCTGGCGGCACTGGAGGCGCAGCGCGCCCAGCACCCTACCGATCCCGATCTAAACCTACGGCTCGCCAAAGCGTACTACGCGGCGAACCGCTTCGCCGACGCGCGCGCCGCGCTTGCCACGGTGCTGTTGCAGCAGCCCGACAATCGCATCGCCCAGGCCTATCTCGGGTTCACCTACGAAGGGCTCGAGCAGTTCGACTCGGCCCGGGCCGTGTACGGCACGCTGCTCGCCGGCCGGCCGAGCGGGGAAGTGAGCCGGCTCCTCAATGGTCGGCTGGCGCTGCTCGCCCGCAAGGAGCTGCACGCGACGGCGCGAACGGCGCTGGCGCACGAAGCCGAGCTCGCGCGGACACCGCCCGATCCGAGCACGGTGGCGGTGTTCCCCTTCCGCTATACCGGACAGGATTCGGCGTTGCGCCCGCTGGAGCGCGGGCTGGCCGCGCTCGTGGTCAGCGATCTGTCGCACGTGCGGAGCCTGCGATTGGTCGAGCGTGAGCGGCTCCAGGCGCTGCTCGATGAGATGCAAATGAACGCCACCGGTCGGGTCGACCCCGCCACCGGCGCGCGATCCGGACATCTCGTCGGGGCGGGACAGGTCGTGCAGGGGCAGTTCCAGGAGCTCCCGTCCGCGGGCGTACGGCTCGACGCCGCGATGGTGCGGGCCACCGACGCGAGTGTGGCGGCGACCGGCAGCGGCCGCGATCAGCTCAGCCTCCTGTTCGATCTCGAGAAATCGGTGGTGTTTCAGCTGCTCGGGAAGATGGGCGTGCCGCTGAGTCCGGCCGAGAGTCTGGCCATTAGCGAGCGCCCCACACGCGATCTGCAGGCGTTTCTCCTCTACAGCCGCGGACTCGAGGCTCAGGACCAGGGTGACTTCGGTGTCGCCGCCGCCAGCTTCCGGGCCGCGGCGCAGCGCGATCCCAGCTTCCAGGCTGCCGCGCAACAGGCCCAATCGAGCGATGCCGCGCAATCCGCGGGGGGTACGTCGGATGGCGACCTCGCCGGAGCAGTGGGCGGCGTCGGTCAGGGCGGACCCTCCGGCGCCACGACCGACGCGTTGACACTCGCCATCAACGCGACTGTGCCGAGCGGCGCGTCGATCGTTTCAGGAACGCAGACGACGACCGAGCTCAACCTGCCGGTCCGAAACGACCCGGTGTGCGAAGCCGCCGGCTGCGGCGGACCGACGCGGCCTCCACCGCTCGCGGTCGGGACGATCATCATCATCATCAAACGGCCATAGGAGCGCCAACCATGCGCACGCGATGGACGCTCGGTGCGGTGCTCCTGCTGGCCGGTCCCCTCTCGGCCCAGGGCGCGACCGCCCTCTATACGCACTGGAACGCGCTGTCCGGGTTCGAATTCCAGCGCTACGGCTTCAAGCAAGGCCTGGGCATCGAGAGCGCTTCGCAATGGAGCCTGCCCCTGGTCGTCGTGGCTCCACTCGGGCGGCAGATGTCGCTCGATATCACAACGCACTTCGCCCACAGTGAGGTCGTCGACTCGGCGGGAACCGCGCTGGACATCTCGGGGCTCACGGACACACAACTCCGGCTGCTGTACACCGTGGGTCGCGACCGCGCGGTCGCGTCGCTCTCGCTGAACCTGCCGACCGGCAAGCGCTCGTTCCCCGCCGCCCAGTTCGGCGTGTCGAGCGCCATGAGCTCCAACTTCCTGTCGTTCCCGGTGGGCAGCCTTGGAACCAGCTTCGGAATCACGGGTGGACTCGCCTACGCGGTTCCCGCGGGGCGCTGGAACGTCGGGCTCGCGGGGTCGGTGCGCTTTCAGGGTACCTACGAGCCGGTACACGACTCGTCGTTCACGCTGTCGTACAATCCGGGACTCGAGGGTCGGTTGCGCGTGGGAGCGGATCGGCTGATCGGGACGCGGGCGCGCCTGCTGCTCGGACTCACCTACAGCACGTTCTCGACCGACCAGTTTTCCGGCGGCGCGGTGGTGAACGGCTTCTTCGACCCCGGCGGGCGCATCATCGGCGAGATGGGCTACGCCTACAGCTGGGGTCGCACCACGCTGACGGTCGGGGCCTGGGATTTCTACCGCATGGCCGGGTCCTCCAACGGGGTCTCGACCCCGGATACCAAAGAGAGCGTCTTCAACACCGAGCTGCGGCTGGGGCGGCAACTGTCGCCCAAGCTGGTGATCGAGCCGCTGGTGGGCTTCCGGCAATGGAGCCCGTCGAACTACCGCGGTGGCCGGCTCTACACGTTCGGCCTGAACGGCCGCTTCGGCCTCACCGATCGGCTGTCGGGGGTCGCCAGCGCGCGGTTCGGACCGGGGTGGGTGTTCGACGCGACGCGTGGTCGGCGCGCGGACATCTCCGCGACGGGGCTCTCGGTGTTCCTGCGGTACCAGCGCTAACACCGGGAGGAGCGTCTGAATTCTTGACGCTCCCGTGAGCGGGTGGTAGGTTGGCGCGACCTTCAACGTCGGAGTGTCGCACCAGATGCCAGCCGAGCTGGGCGGATCGCAAATCTCCTCGCTGCTCGAGGCTCTGCCCGGGATTGCGAGCGTCCTGCGCAGCCCGGTGGCGGATGCCCTCGTCAAGGCGATCCGGGCGGCGGCGGGCGTCGGCGAGTTCGAGGTCGCCGATGCGGAGGAGCTGGTGCGCTACGCGGTGCGTCGCGGCCTGATCGGGTCGGATGAAGGCGACCGCGTGTTATCGGATGTCCAGGGCGCGTTGAAGGCGAAGCGCAAGGCTACGCGCGGCGCCAAAACGAAGCCGGCGAAAAAGTCCGACAAGAGGAAGAAGTCGCGCCGCTGACGATCCGGCCCCGTCTAGACCCGGAACCCCTTTACTAGCGAACGCAGCTTCTCGGCGGCCTGCAACAGCGTGCTGGCGCCGGCGGCGAGCTCCTGGGTCGAGGCCCCCTGCTGCTCGGCCGCGGCTGAGACTTCCTGGGCCCCGGCGGCGTGCGAGCTGGCGCGCGCGGCGACCTGCTCCGTCTTCTGGGAGAGATCCTCGGCGATCATGCGGTTCTGCTGCGCGACGGCCGTCACGTGTGCCGCCGCCTGCTCGACCTGCTCGACGGCGCTGGCGATCTGAGCGAGCGCCGTGGCCGCGCCCTCGGCTACGGTCTCGATACCCCGCACGCGGGTCTGCCCATCGCCCATCACCGCGGTCATACTGTCCATCTGCAAGCGGATCGCCGTCGTGGCGTGCGCCACCTCTTCTGCCGCCCGGGCCGACTCGTCGGCGAGCTGGCGCACCTCCTCGGCCACCACGGCGAAACCGCGACCGTGCTCTCCCGCCCGCGCCGCCTCGATCGCGGCGTTGAGGGCGAGCAGATTGGTCTGGGAGGAGATGCGGCGGATCAGATCCACGAAATCGTCGATGGCCGCGCTCTGGTCAACCAGCTGCGTCACCTGCTGCGCCGTGGTCAGCACGACCTCCCGGACGCCCAGCAGCGACTCCCCGGCGTTGTGGATGTCGTCGCGATGACGCGTGGCGGCGAAGCGAATCTCTTCGCCGAGGTGGGACGCGCGGGCCGACGCGTCCGCCATGTCGACCGCGGCGCGGCGCATCTTGTCCAACCCGCTTTCGATCGCCGACAGCTCATTGCGCTGCAGCTCGGCGCCGCTCGAGATGTCCACCATCGCCGTGGAGACCTCGCTGGAGGACGCCGCGAGCTGCTCGCTCACGGCGGAGAGGTCCCCGGCGGACGTGGTGATCCGGTCCGACTCGCCGATCACCTCCCGGACGATCCCCCGCAGCCGCTCCGCCATGTCCCGAAGCGCGTGCGCCAGCACCTGGAACTCCCGCGGCATGGCGCCTGTCGTTACCGGCCGCAGGTCCCCGGCGCCGAACCGCTCGGCCGCCGTCACAAGGCGCGAGAGCGGTCCCTCCACCGACCGCACCGTCAGCATCGACGCCACCGCCCCGAGGGCCACGAACACGGCCAGCACGAGCCACAGGAAGAGCTGGCGGCGTCCCGCCACCAGGGCCAGCCGGTCGGCCACCTGGGCGGCCTTCTCGGACTGCCGCGATGACAATCCGCGCACCAGCTGGAGCAGCTCGGCCACGGAGGTGTGCACCTGCGTGACCCGCGCCTGCGCGTCCTTGGAGCGCCCCAGGTCGCGCAGCGCGTGGGCGAAGGCGTAGTCCACCTGGATGGACGATTGGAGCAGTTTGATCCGGCTCACGACGAGACGGTCTTCGACCGTCAGATCCCCGAGCTGCTCCAGGCGCTTCTCATACTGGAACGCGCTGTCGGCGGCATCCTGGAACTCGGTCCGGGCGCGCTCCTCCGGGACGGCGAGGTATTGCTCGGCGGCGCGCAGCTCCGTGAACACGGTGGTCAGGATCCCCGTGCTGATGGCGGTCGCGGCGCGGACGGAGTTCATCTCCGAGCCAATCCGTTGCCGGATCGTTCCCAGGGCCGCCGCCCCGGTCGCGGCCGTGATCACGAGCCCCAGGGCGAGAGCGCCGAGGCCGACGAGGATGCGGGCGCGGATTGTGTTGAGCCGGGGCCGGAGCTTCATTCGCTGGTCTCCGCCACCAACCGCCCGTTACGGACCACCGCGATCGTGAGGGGTTTGCCGGGAACGTCACCGTTTGCGTCGAACGCGATGCGGCCCGTGACGCCGTCGAACGCCTGTCGGCGCCCGCCCACGCTCGCCACGAAATCGCGCAACGCTCGCCGGTCGGAGCCGACCGCTTCGAGCGCGCTGGCGAGCAGCTGGATGCTGTCGTAGGTGAGGCCGGCGACGTCGTTGGGGCGCTGGCCCTGGGTGGCGCGGAAGAACTGGACCACGAACGCGGCGTTCTTGTCTCCGCTGCGGTCGGGCAGGTAGGCGGAAGAGACGTGCACGCCTTCGGCGAGCGGACCGTCACCCTCGATGCCGACCAGCGCGTCGCTACCGATGACGGGCCAGCGCACTCCTTGCCGCCGCACCTCGCGCAGCGCGAGCTCCCCGCCGGGGACGTCCGCGGCGAGCATCAGGACGTCCACGCCGGCGGCGCGCATGCGGGAGACGTACGGCTCGAGTGTCGGCGTCATCGGCAGGAACGGGTCCTGCTCGACCACTTCGCCCCCCAACCGCGTGAACTCCGCGGTAAACGCCCGGCGGACGCCCCGGCCGTAGTCGTCGTTGAGATAGGCGATGCCGGCCCGGCGCGCCCGCAGGGTTTCGTAGGCATACCGCGCGAGGGCCGGTCCGTGGGAGAGATCGCTGGGGCAAACGCGGAACACGAAGGGGTTGATGCCCGAGAGCTCCGGGCTCGACGCCGTCGGGGAGATCACGGGGACCGGGTTACTCCCCCCGCCATAGATCCGGGCCGCGGCGATGGTCGTCCCCGAAGTCACGTGCCCCACGACGGCCGCCACCGTGGGATCGTCATACAGGGTCTGCGCAACGCGCAGCGCTCCGTTTTCGGTGCCGCTGTCGTCCATGACCCGCAGTCGGAGCGGCCGCCCGTGGATCCCCCCGCGCTGGTTGATCTGATCCACCGCCAGGCGCGCCGCGCGCGCTTCCGCGATGCCGAGGGCATCCTCCATCGGTCCGGCCACACCGATCACGATCGGCCCGGTCTCGCGAGCGCAGGCGGCGAGACAAAGCACCGCGACGGGCACGAGACGCCACGGCGGGTGGCGAAGGACGGCGGGAAAGACGCGCATCAGGGGACGGGGGGCAAGGTTAAGCCCCGGGGAAGGGGAGCGCAATGCTGCGGGTCGCTGGAGTGGCTCGCCACGTGTTCGGGGTGGTCGTATGTTGGCGTCGTGGAGGTGCGCAACCGACTGTACGCGTTCACCGCGGCCCTCGGGCCGCTCCTCGACGCCCCGGACGACGCCGCGTTCGAGGCGACCTGGGAGCGCGAGCGCCTCGCCGAGGTGGGTTGGGATGCGCTGGCGGGCGCGCGGCGCACCGGAGCTGCGGCGATCGCGCCGGCCCTGGCCGTGCTGGACCGGCGGCTCCTGGCGGTTCTGGAGCGAAGCCGGGCGTTTTCCGATCAGCATGTACTCACCTTCCGCATCCCCGAGCTGGAGCGCTGGCAACATGCGACGGCGGCCGCCCTCGTGGGCGCACGTTGGGGCGTCGCGGGGTTACGGACGGTGATCGACGACACGCGGGCACCATTCGCGCGGCGCTACTTCGCGTTCCTGGCGTTGGCCGAACGGCATCCGCCCGAGGCCTGGCCGGTATTCGAGCGCTACCTGCGGGCGCCCGGCGCGCACCACGCGTTCGTGGGGGTGGCGGCCGAAGCGGCGCGGTTCTACCCGGGCCAGGCTCCGCTGCTGATCGACCTGTTCGAGCGCGTGCGCGGCGATCAGCTCCTGCGGCGGTTTCTCGGGCCGCGGGTACTGGAGTCTCTCTATCTGCTTGGGGACAGCCGGGCCCTCCCGCTGTTCCAGGAGCTCCTGGTCACCGGACACACCGATCCTGACCCCGACCGGTGCGAGGTGACGCGCGCCCTGGTGGCCGTGCGGAAGCTGACGGGCCGCCTCGCACCCAGCTCGAAGTTTCCCGACACCGATCACCCGGAAGTGGGCCGGGTTCTCGACGAGGCCGAGCGTCGCTTCGAAGCGGAGCGCGACCGGCTGGAGCCGGTGACGGTCATCTAGGGGACGAGGGGCTCGTCCCCGTCCTTTGTAGGAACGCCCAAACCGTGTCTCGATAGGCTCGACCACCGACGTCGTAGGTGTCGTTGTGGCCGGCTCCGTTGATCAGCACGAGCTCGGCCGGTCCAGGCGCCGCCGCCGCGATGCGGCGCCCCATGTCGGTCGGGATGACCTGGTCCGCGGTGCCGTGCAGCACGAGGACCGGGCAGCGGACGCGGCCGATCGCCCCCAGGTTGTCGAGCCGCAGACGGACCAGAAATCGCGGCAGGAACGGGTAGGCGCGGGCCGCCATCTCCCGGGCGTTGGTGAGCGGGGATTCGAGAATCAGACCGGCGACGCGGTGCGTAGCAGCGACATGGGTCGCCACGGCGCTGCCGAGGGATCGCCCATAGACGAAGATTCTGGCGGGGTCGATGCCCGGGCGCCCCGCGAGCGCGTCATAGGCCAGGTCGGCGGCCTCGTACACCGCGCGCTCGCTTGCCCGTCCCCCGCTGGCTCCGTACCCGGGATAGTCCACGACGAGCAGCGCGGTTCCCGGGGGTCGGAATTCGCGTAACACGCTCGCGAGCACGGCGATGTTCTCCCCATTTCCGTAGAACCAGAGGAGGCCCGGTCTCATGGCGCGCCGCGGCACGACTCCGCCGGGTACCGGGGGGAGGAACCAGCCCGCCAGCGGCGTGCCGTCCGCCATCGTCAGGATGAAGGAATGAGCGTCCGGCAGTCCTGCCATCGTCGGATCGGGAAGGGGGGCGCGCGGGGCGGGGAAGGCGAGCCGGTCCTGGGCCATCCAGAGGAGGGCGGCGATGACGACGTAGCCGGCCAGCGCGCCCAGCGCCAGTCGGATCAGGAGCATACAGGGAGAGAAGGAGCCGCCTAGCGTCGGCGGCGGGGAACGTAGCGGGCGATGCGGTTCATCAACGGCTCGTCCCACAGAGCGACGTAGACCCAACGCGCCGGCCCACGCCCGCGCCAGGTGAGCCGCACGACCTCGCGACCCGATCGCCACTCCCACATCCCCGCGCGGGAGGCGTGGGGCCTGCCGAAGCGGCTTTCCATGTCGCGCTGCAAGCGCTCCACCAGGGGCGCGGTTCCCGAATCACCGAACGAGAGGAACGCGACCTGTCCCTCCAACACGTACGCCGCCAGGTAGAAGCGGGCGCTGTCGGCAGGGTCGCGAATCGGGGTGCCGCATTCCATGAGCTGCGCCGTTCGGCGTGACGTATTGCAGACGAGGAGCGTGGTCTGCGGCTCCGCCAGCAGCCGAGCGCGAGCCGTGAACTCGCCGTATGGCGCGGCCAGCACGAATCCCCGATATGCGAGCGGGACGGACTGCGAGCGGAGGGCCGGCGCGACGAGCAGCAGCGGGAGCGTGAGGACCGTGAGGGTGCGCATCGGCGGAATATAGGCCGCCGATCGTGGTGGGGCGAAAACACGCAGGCCCGGGGTTTCCCCCGGGCCCGCGCTACTGCCGCGACCCGACAGCGGTCACTGGACCTTGCGGACGTTCTGCGCCTGCAGACCCTTCGGACCCTGGGCGACATCGAATTCGACGGCGTCACCCTCGGCGAGGCTACGGAAGCCATCGGCCTGGATCGCCGTGAAGTGGACGAACACGTCCGGAC
>JBGQHV010000047.1:0-18972 GCA_041498155.1 Gemmatimonadota bacterium
CAACCTGATCGAGTGCGGGGACGACGTGGTGATCGGCGCCGGCGTCTACCTCTCCGGGCACACGGTGGAGCGGGGCATCGTCCGAACGGCGCCGATCCGACTGGGGACGGGGGTAACGATCGGGGTGGGAAGCGTCGTCGGGATCGGGGTGCAGATCGGCGCGCACACGCAGGTCGGAGCGCTGAGCGTCGTCCCCAAGCATCACATCCTCGAGTCGGACGCTGCGTATGGCGGCGTGCCGGTGCACCGTCTCGACGTCGTGGGAAACGCCTAGACCGGCACCGCCAGGAGCGCGCACGGTGCCCGGCGCAACAGCCGCGCTGCTACCGTCGTGACCGCTCCGGGGTCGCCGTAGTTCATGCCGCGCCGGTAGCCGAACACGATCAGCTCGACGTCTCGGGCCGCGGCCTCCGACAGGATCTCCGATGTCACGTCCCCCTGGCGCACCGCGGTCTCGCACGGCGCCAGTGCCGTGCCGCCCTGGCGCTGGCCCGCCTCGACGTAGCGCAGCCAGTGCCGCCGTTCTCCGGGCGCCGGCAATCCCGCCTCCGCCGGCTCCACGTGCAGCGCGAGGGCATGGGCTCCGAAGTGATCGGCCATGTGCTGCGCGACTTCGAGCACCTCGAGCGCATGCGGGCTGTCGTCCACGCACGCCAGGACGGTGCGGTAGACGCGGTGCGTGGGCGGTGCGACGAGCACCGGCACGCGGCTGCGCCGCAACGCCGCCATCGTCACGTTCTCCGCCGCACCGCGAGCGACCTCCTCGCCTTTCCCCAACACGATGATGTCGGCGCCCACATTGTCGGCGCAGCGCGCGATCTCGATGCTCGGCCACCCGAAGGCCGCCCGATACGAGACACTGGGAGCCGCCAGCACGGCGGTCCGGGTCAGGTCCTGCAGGCGCTCAACGGCCCGTGACGTGGCCAGGCTCGCCGGAGACCCGCCCTTGGTCCGGCGGAACCCCTCAATTTCGTCGGGCCGCACCATCTCCCAGGGATCGCGCAGCACCGTGAGAACGGTCAACTCCGCACCGCAGGACGCCGCGACTTCCGCGGCGGTGAGCACCGCCCTGGGGCTTGGCGTATAGAGGCTGACGGCGCCGAGTACCCGACCGATATGCATTGCGCTGATCTCCTTTCCGTCGGTCAAAGTGCCGTGCTCCCCCTGAAGCGCCTATGAAACCCGTGTGAGCCAAGGAAGCCTCCGGCCCTCCTCAGGCCGCTTTCACGACGCGTTCCTGAATGTTGCTCAGGGACAAGGAGGCCGCATGTTCTGGAAACGAATTCTCGTCGGCGTCGATGACTCACCCCAAGCGGCCGCGGCGGCTGCGCTCGGCGTGCGCCTGGCGGACGCCCTGGGTGGCGAGTGCATCCTGGTCCACGCGGTGCGCGAGTTCTGGCTCGCGTTCGCGGAGGAGGAGATTGTCGAGCGTTCGGCTGAGCTGCGCGCCGCCCTGGTGGATGCCGCCCGGCAGCGCGTCGCCGCGGCGCTGCACGGCCACGCGCCGGAACGGGCCATCCGGGAAATGATCGTGCGGCCCGGCTCTCCGGCCGCCGTGCTCCGGGATACGGCCCGCGAGGTCGACGCAGCCGCTGTGATCCTGGGGGGTCGCCATCATGCCGCGTTGCGCCGTTGGGTGGGCGGCAGCACGGCGCACAATTGTGTGCGCGGCATCGGGCTGCCGGTCCTCGTGACGGGGCCACGAGGAAACGGCTCTCAGTTTCGCCGGATTCTCGCGGCCGTGGACCTGTCGGAGGCCGCGGCGCCGGTCGCGGCGGCGGCGATCGAACTCGCCGCGGGCCTCGGTACGGAGCTGCGGGCCCTCAACGTCATCGAACCGCCGGTCCCGCTTCCCGACATCATTCCGGCGCTGACCATGGTTGAGTATTCCCGGCTGGCGGAGCTGACACTCGCGAAGCGGGTGTGGCCGTTGTTTCGGAAGGCCGCTGTGGAGACTCTCTCCCGACCGGGAGAAGTGCTTGAGACGCTGCGTCGCGAGACGTCGGAGTGGGGAGCGGACCTCCTGGTCGTAGGCTCGCACGGGAAACGGTGGGACGAGCGGTTGATCCTGGGCAGCTTCACCGAGCGGTTGCTGAACGACCTGCCCACATCGCTGCTGGTGGTCCCAGTGCGCGAAGTTCGGTAAGTGCCGGGGCTTCACACCGTAAGATGGATGACACCTTCCTCCAAGGCCCGGCGGACCGGCACGCCGGCGCCGGCCACAAGCTCCAGCATCCGCGTGTTCTGCGGCAGGACCTCCGCGGTGATCTCGGCGATGCCGTGGTCGTGGGCGATCCCCAGCAGGTGTTTCAGAAGCACCGTTCCGATGCCGCGATTCTGGTGCTGGTCTTCCACCACGATGCCGAGCTCGGCTCGGACGGGCTGGCCGTCACGAATCGGCAGGACATCAAAGCGCGCGACGCCCGCGAGTGGCGCCGCATCCGCTGCGGCGAGGGTCGCCACCAGTGCCACCCGTCGGTCGAAATCGAGCTCCGTCAGATAGGCGAGATCGCGGGGAGAGAGAACAGGCTTGTACTCGAAATAGCGCAAGTACACTGATTCCGGGCTCAAGCGGCCGTGGAACTCGGACAGGCGCTGCTTGTCGTCCGACCGGATCGCTCGCACCCAGACGGGCGTCCCATCCCGGAGAACGTCCTCAGCGCGGTACCTCCTCGCTTCCATGGGGAGAGCCTAGCGCGCCCAATAGTGGCCTGCCAGGGCTTGCCGTCGGGAAGCGGGGGAGCAATTTACAACCTGACCATGGCAACCAAGCGCTCACCTCGCCCCGTGGCACAACCGCGTGGCCTCGAGGACCGATTCCGGCGCCTCGTCGCGGCGAGTGAAGCGATTTACTCTCAGCACACGCTGCCCGCGGTGCTGCAGGAAGTCGTCGATGCGGCACGCACCGTGGTGAGCGCCCGGTATGCCGCCCTGGGGGTCATGGCCCCCGACGACCTGTCGCTCGAGAGCTTCGTGACCTCGGGGATGGACCCGGCTCTCCGGGAGCGCATTGGGGAGCTTCCGCACGGACACGGCCTGCTGGGGCTCGTGATTCGCGAGCGCAAGCCGATTCGCTCCCCCGACATCACTCAGCACGCACAGCGGCACGGTTTCCCGCCCCATCACCCCCCGATGCACTCGTTCCTTGGCGTGCCGATCATGACGGCGGGGAAGGTGTTCGGCAACCTCTACCTAACGGAAAAGCTGGACGCGCCGGAGTTCAACGAAGAGGACGAGGATATCGCCGTGCTGCTCGCCTCCCAGGCCGCGGTGGCCGTCGAGAACGCGAGGTTGAGCGAAGGCAGCGCGCACCTACTGGCTCAGGTCCGCTCGATGCAGCGGCAGCGCGATCTGTTCTTCGCCATGATGAACCACGAGCTGCGCAACGCGCTGACCGGCGTGTACGGCTGGGCCGAGCGACTGGTGCGCCGGAAGTCGCCCGAGGCCGCCGAGCAGGCCGCGCAGGAGGTGTACGAGGGTACCGAACGCACCATCACACTGCTGAACAACTTCCTCGATCTGTCCCGGCTCGACGCCGGGCGGTTGCAGCCGGTCCGGCGTGAGGTGGATCCGGCCGCGGCGGTACACCGGGTCTTGAGCGGGTTCGAGCCCGCCGCGGATGAGAAGCACCTGACCTTGAGCGCGCAGCTCCCAGACAACTGTCCGGTGGTGGTGACGGATCCGGTTCGGCTGCAACAGATCCTGGTCAACCTCCTGAGCAACGCGGTGCGGCACAGCCCCCCACGCGGTCACATCGAGGTCGGCGTGCGGGTCGACACCACGACCGTCGAGTTCACGGTGCGCGATGAGGGTCCGGGGGTTCCGGCCGGTGCCCAGGAGCGCATTTTCGAGCCCTTCGAGCGGTTCGATCCGTCCTCCGGATTGGGGACGGGCCTGGGCCTCCCGGTGTCCCGACGTCTGGCTGAGGTTCTGCGCGGCCGGCTGACGGTGTCGAATCTCCCCGGGAAGGGCGCCGTCTTCACACTTTCCCTCCCGCTCACCCCCTCAGAATGAAGCTAACTTCATAATTGCCTTAAGAAGGGTTCAGTTCGACCTTCATAAACTGGACTCCATGAAAATCCTCGTGGTGGAAGACGACCGGAAGGTCGCGGGCTTCATCGAGCAGGGGCTGCGGGAAGAGGGGTACGCCGTGGACGTGGCCCCCGACGGCGATGAGGCGACGATGCTGGCGCACGTCTACGATTACGACCTCGTCGTGCTGGACGTGATGCTTCCCAAGAAGAACGGCCTGCAGGTGTCGGCGGAGCTGCGCCGGGAAGGGCGCAAGACGCCGATCCTGATGCTCACCGCCCGGGACACCACCGAAGACGTGGTGCGTGGGCTCGATGCGGGGGCCGACGACTACATCACCAAGCCGTTCAAGTTCGAGGAGCTGCTCGCCCGGGTGCGGGCGCTGGTGCGGCGCGGCGGAGCGGCCCGCACGGAGCTCCTGGTCTACGGGCCGATCGAGCTGGACCGGCTGAAACACAAGGTGCGGGTGGGTGGCAAGCCGGTCGATCTGACGCCCAAGGAGTTCCACCTGCTGCAGCACTTCCTGCTGCATCCCGAAGAGGTGGTGCGCCGCACCGAGCTGCTCGAAAAAGTCTGGGACATGCACTTCGATCCCGAGAGCAACGTGGTCGACGTGCACGTCGGCAATCTGCGCCGCAAGCTGCGCCAGGCGGCCGGGCACGACCTGATCCACACCGAGCGCGGCGTCGGGTTCCGACTCCAGCAGCCTGACGAGAGCCGGCAGAGCGCGTGAGGCAGTCGCTCCGCCGGACACTCGCCGTGCGGTTTGCGGCGACGATGGCCGTCGGACTCGCAGGGACGTCGCTGGCGATCTGGCTGGCGGCGTCTCGCGTGTTGCACCACCAGGTGGACCAGGGGATCGCGGCGATGGCGTTCGTCGCCGCGAACGAGTTGGAGCGCACCGCCCAATGCTCCGATCGCGTGCACATCATGACCCTGGACGCGCTGCGTTACCGTCAGGACATCAACCGCTATATCGTGTTCCGCGATCCGAGCTGTACTGCGACCCGCGCCATCCCCGGCTGGGCGATGGACCTGCCGGCCGATACCGCAGCGCTGCGTGCGGCCCGGAGCGACACGGCGACCTTCAGCGTCGCCCGCTGGCACGACATGACGATGCGGTCCGCCTACGTGGCCGTGGGCGGGAATGACGCGTCGAGGTCGCCCGTGATCCAGGTCGCGACGTCGCTCGATCAGGTGCAGGCGCTGCAGCGCCTGATGCTCGTCGGGCTCTTCGGCATCGTGCTGCTCGGCACCAGCGCGACCTTCGGCGGCGCGTGGTGGCTGGCGGGATCGGCCGTGCGGCCGGTCATGGAAATCACCGAGCAGGCGCAGCACATCGCCGCGGGGACGCTGGACCAGCGCCTGTCGGCGCACGGCACCGTGGACGAGTACCGCGGTCTGGTCGGCGTGCTCAACCGGATGCTCGACCGTCTGAGCGGCGCATTCGCGTTGCAACGGCGCTTCACCGGCGACGTGAGCCACGAGCTGCGCACGCCGCTCACGGCGGTGCGGGGCGAGATCGAGGTGGCGCTGCGCGCCGACCGCAGCCCGCGCGAGTATCAACGGGTGCTGCACAGCGCGCTCGAAGAAATCGATCGGATGACCACCATGACCGAAGAGCTGCTGCTGATCAGCCGGGCGGAAGCCGGACTGATCGTGCCGCAGCGCGAGCCGACCGACCTGGGCACCGAGGTGGCGCGGGCGCTCGACCGGCTGCGCCACCGCATCGTCGACAAGGACCTGCAGGTGGAGCACGATGCCACGGGAGACGGGAAGGGGTCGGTTCTCCTCGATCCGGATCTCATCGCGCGTCTCGTGGACGAGCTGGTGGACAATGCGGTCTCCTATGCGGATGAGGGAGGGCGCATCACGGTGCGTCACGAGCGGCCGAACGACCGAGCCCGGCTCGTGATCGAGAATAGCGGATCGGGGATCGCCACCGCCGACCTGCCGCACATCTTCGACGCCTATTACCGCGCCGACCAGGCCCGCACGCGCGGCGCCGGCACCGGGTTGGGCCTTACCACCGCTCGCGCGATCGCCCGTCTCCACGGCGGCGAAATCCGCGCCGAGAACCTCCCCGGAGGCGGCGCCCGCTTCGAAGTCGATCTACCCACAGCCCTCTAACCGGGAGACAGCGCTCATGCCCGACCAGCCGTCGTCGTCCGCCGTCCATCCCAAAGGCACCCTGTTCCTCGTCGCCCTGTATGGGCTCCTGTTCGTTCTCAGCTGGCTGGGTGTGTACGTCGGACTCTACCTGCGGCGGGGGGGGGTGACGCCATGAACGTCGCCTTCTACGAGAAGCTCTGGATGTGGGCCGCCGCCGTGATCATCGCGGGCTTCGCCATCACCGTGGCGGTCGGCTACGGCGCCAGCGCGCTGCAGCCCCCGAGCCACGTGGAGACCATCGACCCCGGGAAGGTGTTCAGCGATCCCCGCTTCGCGCAGCGCGGCGCGACGCGCACCGAGCGCGGGGCGACGGTCGTCATGGTCGCGATGATGTTCACCTACAACCCCGCCGAGGTGCACGTGCCGGCGGGTAAGCCGGTCACCTTTCGGATGACGAGCATCGACGTCACCCACGGCTTCCAGATCGTCGGCACCAACGGCAACACGATGATCGTGCCTGGCTACGTGAGCCAGTTCACGACCACCTTCGCCCAGCCCGGTGAGTACCTCATCGTGTGCAACGAATACTGCGGTGCCGGACATCACCTGATGTCGGCAAAGCTCATCGTGGAGGCGGCGCCATGAACCGCGCGGACCGCCTCCCCTTGGCCAATTTCGGCGTCGCGTTCACGGCGTTCGGGGTCGCCGCTGCCATGGCGCTGATGCAGGCGCTGTCACGCGCCAGCCTCGACCTGCCGTTCCGCAGCCCCAAGATGTACTACCTGTCGGTGACGGCCCACGGCGTCCTCATGGCGCTCGTGTTTACGACATTCTTCATCGTGGGCTTCGGCTACGTCGTGGCGACGCGAACACTGCAGCGCCCACTAGTGGGCCGCGGCCTCGCCTGGACCGGCTTCTGGGTGTCGCTCACGGGCACCGCGCTCGCCGCCGCGGCGATCTTCTCCGGCCAGGCCAGCGTGCTGTACACGTTCTACCCGCCGCTGCAGGCGCACCCCGCGTTCTACATCGGCGCGGCGCTGCTCATCGTGGGCAGTTGGCTGTGGTGCGTGACGATGATCCGCACGTACCGGGCCTGGCGGCGCGAGCATCCGACTCAGCCCGCGCCGCTGGCGATGCACGGGATGCTCGTGACCGCGATCCTGTGGCTCATCGCCACGCTGGGCGTGGCGATCGAGGACGTGGTGTTGCTGATCCCCTGGTCGCTCGGAATCACGAAGACCATCGACCCGATGCTCGCGCGGATGCTGTTCTGGTACTTCGGGCACCCGCTCGTGTACTTCTGGCTGCTGCCCGCGTACGTCGTGTGGTACACGATCTTCCCCAAGGTGGCGGGCGGGAAACTGTTCAGCGATCCTCTGGGGCGGCTCGTCTTCGTGCTGTTTCTGCTGCTCTCCACGCCGGTGGGATTCCACCACGAATTCATGGATCCCGGGATCCCCGCCGGATGGAAGTTCCTCCATTCGATGCTGACGATGTGGATCCTCTTCCCGAGCTTCGTCACGGCGTTCACGATCACCGCCTCGATGGAGATGGCGGGTCGCGACCGGGGCGCCACCGGCCTCTTGAACTGGCTCGGCAAGCTACCGTGGGCCAATCCCACCTTTTCGAGCGTGGCGCTCTCAATGCTGCTGTTCGCGGTAGGCGGGATCGGCGGCGCGATCAATGCATCGTACATGCTGAACTCGGTGGTCCATAACACCGCCTGGATCCAGGCGCACTTTCATCTGACGGTGGGAAGCGCCGTGGCGCTCACCTTCATGGGCACGGGCTACTACCTGTTGCCGCGGCTGCTGGGGCGCGAGCTGGAGCTCGCCCTGCTGGCGCGGGTGCAGCCGTACCTGTGGTTCCTCGGCATGGCCCTGTTCTCCTTCTCGAACCACATCACCGGCCTGATGGGCATGCCGCGGCGCGTGTACGAGGCCTCCTACGGCGGGAGCCCGATCGCCGCCCAGTGGAAGATCCTCACCGGCGTCTCGGCGGTGGGGGGCCTGCTCCTATTTGCCAGCGCCACGTGTTTCGTCCTGGTGATGCTGGGGACCTGGCTGGCTGGCAAGAAGCGGGAGCCCGAGCCGATCGAATGGGCCGAGCCGCTCGAGCCGGTCGCGGCCAAGACCACCTGGCTCGATCGCTATGGTCTGTGGACCCTGGCGGCGGTGGTGATCATCCTGATCGCCTATGCCATCCCGCTGTGGCAGCACCTGCACATGACCACGTTCGGCTCACCCGGCTTCAAGCCGTTCTAGCCGTGTGGCGTAGCGTGCGGCGGTACCCGATCGTGAGTCTGGCCGTCGTGGGGCTCGCGGCGGGTGCCACCGCACGCTTCGCGTTCGGGGCGCCGGAGGCGGCGGACCGGATCTTCCTGGTCGCCCTGGCCGGGGGCGGGCTGCCGCTGGTGTTCAAGACGGTGCGCGGCGCGCTGCGCGGTCGCCTTGCCGCCGATATCGTGGCGGCACTCGCCATCCTCACGGCACTCGTCTTCGGCGAATACTTCGCGGGCACCGTCGTCGTCCTGATGCAGTCGGGGGGTGAGGCGCTGGAGACCTACGCCATGCGCCGGGCCTCCGCGTCGCTCGGCGCCCTGCTGGCGCGCGCCCCGAAGATCGCCCACCGTGTCTCCGGCCAACAGCTGGAGGATGTCCCAGTCGAAGCGGTGAACCGGGACGACTTGTTGATCGTGAAGCCCGGCGATCTCGTCCCGGTCGACGGCGTGGTCACCGCCGGGACCTCCGCCGTGGACCAGTCCGCGCTCACCGGGGAGCCGATTCCGATCCGCGCCCTGCCGGGCACGGAGCTGATGAGCGGCAGCGTGAATCTGGACGGCGCGCTGACGCTCCGGGCGCTGCGCAAGAGCGCGGACAGCCAGTACCAGCAGATCGTGCTCCTCATGGAGCGGGCGCGCGCCGACAAGCCGCCGATCGTGCGTATCGCGGACCGCTTTGCGGTGTGGTTCACGCCGGTGACGCTCGCGATGTGCGGTGTCGCGTACGTGGTGACCCACAATCCCGCGAGCGTGCTCGCGGTGCTCGTAGTCGCCACGCCCTGTCCCCTCATCCTCGCCGCCCCGGTCGCCGTCATCGCCGCGATCAGCCGGGCAGCGGCGTCCGGCATCATCGTGAAGAGTGGTGCCGCCATCGAACAGGTGGGACGCGCCCGCGTCGTGGTGTTCGACAAGACCGGCACGCTGACGCTGGGCCGGCCGCTGGTCGAGGAAGTGTCCGTCGCCAACGGGCGCACGCCCGACGAGATGCTGCGGCTCGCGTCGGCCGTTGAGCAGCTCTCCGCGCATCACCTCGGCCAGGCCGTGGCCGACGCGGGGCGGCGGCGCGGCCTCATCATTCCTCCGGCCGCCGACGTGCGGGAAACGCCCGGCCTGGGCGTGTCGGGGACGGTCGAAGGTCACGCGGTGGACGTGGGGTCGGCGGCGTATCTGGCGAGTCGCGGGATCGGGCCGTCGGACGGCGCGACCGAGCGCACCAGCGCGTTCGTGGCGATCGACGGTCGGTACGCCGGGTTCATCACCTTCGCCGACCGGATGCGCCACCAGGTCCCTGCCTTGATGCAGCAGCTCGCCCGGCTCGGCGTGGTCGACACGGTGATGCTGACCGGCGATCGCCTCGAGACCGCCGAGGCGATCGCCGCGCAGGCGGGGATCCGCACGGTGCGGGCCAACCTGCTGCCGGCCGACAAGGTGACCGCGGTCCAGGAGCTGAAGCGGCATCGCGGCGCCGTGGTGATGGTGGGAGACGGGATCAACGACGCGCCGGCCCTCGCGGCGGCCACCGTGGGCGTGGCGATGGGGGAGCACGGGCCCGCCGCTTCGGCCGAGGCCGCCGACATCGTCCTCTTGGTGGACGACATATCGCGGGTGGGCGAAGCCATCGCCCTGAGCCAGCGGATGCGCCGCATCATCTTGCAGAGTGTGGGAATCGGTCTGGGGGTGAGCTTCGCATTGATGGTCGTGGCGAGCACGGGGCGCATCCCGCCATCGGTCGGCGCACTGCTGCAGGAAGCCCTCGACGCGGCCGTCATCTTGAACGCCCTGCGGGCTCGCTGACCCGCTGAACGAATCTTCACGAACGCATCACGATTCCCTCGTGGCCCGGGGTGCATCGTGTGCCCAGTGGCGTAGCGGCCGGAACAGAGGGGACGGTGCCGCAAGGCACCATACGAGACCAGGCCGGGCGGCCGGTCTCAGGGGAGTGGGCCAACGGCTCACCCGTCCCGGCCCGCTGCGCCAGCTTTCTTTTTAGGGAGGGTGCTGTGCCCACGGCCAGCGGTGCTGGATCTGGAACCCGCGTATTCCCCGACCGTCGCGCCGCCGGGCGCGAGCTGGCGGCCGCGCTCCGTCCGCTGCACCTCGAGTTTCCGATCGTTCTGGCCTTGCCGCGCGGCGGCGTTCCCGTCGCGTACGAAGTCGCTCACCTGCTGGGTGCCCCGCTGGACGTGCTGGTCGTTCGCAAGGTCGGCGCCCCCGACCAGCCCGAGCTGGCGATCGGGGCGGTGGGGGCGGCGGATGTCGTCGTGGCGGACAAAGCGACGATGATCCTGACCGGCGTCGGGCCCGATGAATTCGCCGATCTCGCGCGTCGGGAACAACTGGAGGTCGTGCGGCGTGAACGCCTGTTCCGCGACGGATTGCCGCCCCTCGATCTGCGCGACCGACACGTGATTCTCGTGGACGACGGTCTGGCGACCGGCGCGACGATGCGCGCGGCGGTGGAGGTGGCGCGCAAACTCGGGGCGGTGGAGGTCATCGTGGCGGTCCCGGTGGGCGCCCCGGAGGCCTGCGCCCAGCTCGCCGAGCGGGCGGACCGCGTGGTCTGCCTGTTCGAGCCTGAAGCGTTCGTGGCCGTGGGGTCCTGGTACGCGGATTTTACGCAGACGGACGATTCCGAGGTTCGGCGGTTGCTGCGACTCAGTCCTGCCCGTTGAACGCCGCCTCACGCTTTCCGAAAAATGATGCCAGTCCCTCGGCAAAGTCCTTGCCGTCGGCGATCCGCACGAGCTGCTGCAGCTCTTCGTCGAGATGATAGTCGAGCTGATCGACGCCGGCGGCGGCGTTGAGCAGCGTCTTGGCCACGGCGTACGCTCGGGTCGGCCCCGCGGCGAGACGGCGGGCGAGCGCCATGACCTCCGCATCGAAGGTCTCCGTCGGCAGTACGGCGGTGATCAGGCCCGCGGCCTTGGCTTCCTTCGCGGACAGCCGGGGGTTCAGGAGCACCAGCTCCATGGCCTTGCGTAGCCCCACCAGGCGGGGGAGAAAGAAGGTGGAGCTTTCCGCGCCGGTGAGCCCCGTCTTGTGGTACGCCCACTCGAAGGAGGCGCGCTCGGACGCCATGACGAGATCGCACGCCATCGCGATGCCGAACCCGCCGGCCGCGGCCACGCCGTCTACCGCGGCGACGAACGGCTTGGGCGCTCGCTTGATCTCCGAGATCGTACTGTGGATGTACTCGAGGATTTGCTTGAAGCTCTCACCGTAGCTCTGCTGGGGTCCGGTCCCCTCAGGGTGCAGATAGCCGGTGTCCCGGCCGGCGCCGCGGTCCCGGACGTACTTCAGGTCGGCGCCGCTCGAGAACACTCCCTCCACTCCGCGCAACACCACGCAGCGCACGGTCTCGTCGCGAGCGAGCTGGATTCCCGCCTTGCGGAAGTCCTGCGCCATGGCCACGTCCATCGCGTTGAAGCGCTCGGGGCGGTCCATCGTGATGACCCCGACTCCCTCTTCGCGGGACGTGCGGATGTGGTCCGTCATCGCACCGCCGTTTCGAGAGACAACGCGGGCTCGACCGGAGCGAGCGTCTTTGGCACCGACCGCTCCGCTTCGCCCTCCGCGAAACACCGGATCGCCTCATCCATCAGCGGCCCCCACGCCGCCCGCATCATCCATTCGCGCTGGGCGTAGGCGTACGCCTTCAGGATGTCCGCCGCGCCCCAACGGCGGGCGTCCGTGACGAGTGGATGCGTGGGGAACGACCAGGACCGGACCAGCACCGGCCCGGCGTCGACGCCTGCGGTGACCACGTGCACGCTCGAGCGGGTGCTGCGCTCACCCGCGAACACCGCGTCGCGAACCGCGTGCAACCCGGGGTAGGACGGCAGGTCGCTGTCGTGGATGTTGATGATCCGGTTGGAGTAGGCGTCGAGCAGGGGCGCGGTCAGGATGTGCAGGTATCCGCACGTGATGATCAGATCCACGTGGCGCCCGGCGAGCACCGCGGCGGTCTGGCGGTCGAACTCCCGTCGCACGCCGAGGTCCCGTCGTGGAGCGCCGGCGCTGGCGTAAAAGGCGTGAATGTCCCGCACCGTCGCGGGCACGCCCGCGGCGGCGGCGCGGGCCAGATCGTGGTTGGCGGCATCGGTCGCGACGAAGGCGACGATCTGCCGGCGCGCCAGCAGGTAGTCGAGCCCCGGCGCGCGGCTGGTGGACAGGACGGCGACCCGGAGTCGGTCGCTCAACATATGCGGGGGAGGGGTTCGCCTTCGACTTCGACCAGCAGCCGTCGGCCCAGGCCGGTATCGAGAATGACGCGGCCCACATGGTCGGGGATGCATTCACCCACGATGGCCGCGGCGGCGCCCAGGGGATGCGACCGCAGCGCTGCCAGCACGGCGTCAGCCGCATCGGGTCGCACGCCGAGCAGCGCCTTGCCTTCGTTGGCGATCTGGAAGGGATCGAGTCCCAGCATCTCCGCGGCCGCCCGCACCGTCTGCGACACGGGGACGAGGGGCTCGTGAATCACGATGCCCACGCCGCTCTTTTCGGCCATTTCGTGCCACGCGCTGGCCGCGCCGCCCCGGGTCGGGTCCTTCATGGCAGTGACGGCGCCGGGGCGGGCGGCGAGCGCGGCGGCGATCAGCCCATTGATCGGCGCCACGTCGGAGCGCAGCTCGGTTTCGATCGCCAGGCCGTGCCGTTTGACCATCAGCGCCATCCCGTGATCGCCCAGCGAGCCGGTGACGAGCAACCGGTCGCCCGGCCGGAGGCCGGCGTCCGGCACGACGGCATCGGTCAGCGCCACGCCGGTGGTATTGATCACGATTCCGTCCAGCTCTCCGCGTCCCATCACCTTGGTGTCGCCGGTGAGGATGGTGACGCCCGCTTCCCGGCAGGTCTCCTGCATCGAGCGCTGCAGGCGCTCGAGGTCGCTCTTCCGGAAGCCCTCCTCGATGACCACCGCGCAGGTGAGCCCCAGCGGCGTCGTGGCCCCCATCATCGCGAGGTCGTTGACCGTACCCGCCACGGCGAGCCGGCCGATGTCGCCCCCGGGGAAGAAGATCGGGTGGACCACGTGGGAGTCGGTGGTGACGACGAGCCAGCGGTCGCCGACCCGGAGCGCGGCCCCGTCGTCCATCGCCGCGAGCCCGATTCCCTCGACCGGCGCCTGGAGGTACCCGGCCGCGAGCGTCTCACCGATCAGCTGGCGCATCGCGCGGCCGCCGGCGCCGTGGCGCAGTGTGATCACGGCCTCACTCCGGACCGTTGAGGTGGCGGTCATAGGTCGGGGTGCCCTCCGTACTGATACCAGATCTTGCAGGTGCCTTCACTCGACACCATGCACGCGCCCACCGGCGAGTCCGGGACGCACTCCTTGCCGAACAGCGGGCACTCGTGCGGCGACGCGGTGCCCGCCATGATGGTGCCGCAGATGCAGGTTTGCGTCAGCGCCGAGGGGGCGCGGGTCCACAGGCGTCGCACGTCGATGCGGTACTTCTTCCGCGCGTCCATGGCGGCGAACTCGTCGCGCAGGCGCAGGTTGCCGTTGGGGACGTGGGCGATGCCGCGCCAGTTGCCGCCCACGGTGCGGAACACGCGCCACAGGGCCGCCTGCGCGTTCTTGTTGCCCTCGGGCGTCACGCAGCGCGGGAACATGTTCTCGACCCGGGGCGTCTTGTCGCGTACCAGCTCGACCAGCTTCACCAATCCGCCCAGGATGTCGAGCGGCTCGAATCCCGCGACCACGACGGGGATCCGGTGCCGCTCCACGAACCGCTCGAAGATCGCCGAGCCGGTGATGGTCGCCGCGTGTCCCGCGGCGAGGAAGCCCTCGACCTTCGTGCCCGGCATCTCCGCCACGATTTCCATGACGGGCGGGATGTACTTGTGCGCCGAGAGCACCGAGAAGTTCGCCGGGGGATCGGCCAGCACGACGGCGGCCGTGGCGACGGCGGTGGTTTCGAAGCCGCTCGCGAAGAAGACCACGTCCTCGGCGGTGTCGCGCGCCAGCTCGGCCGCCTGCGCGGCGCTGTAGACTACATCGACCTTGGCGCCGGCGGCCTGCGCGTCGGCCAGCGATCCCACGCTCCCCGGGACTTTCAGCATGTCGCCGTAGGTGGCAATGCGGACGCCATCCTGGGCCAGGACGATGGCCTCGTCCACTTCGGGGATATCGGTCACGCAGACCGGGCACCCCGGACCCATGATGACGTTGAGATCCCGGGGGAGGACGGCGCGCAACCCGAATTTCGCGATCGCCTGCTCGTGGCTGCCGCACACGTGCATCACGGAGACGGGCGCGCGGCCGATCTCCCGGACCACCCGTCCCAGGGTGGCTGTCAATGCTTTCGCCTTGGCGGGGTCGCGGAAGCGCAGCTCGCTCGCTCCCTCGGTCACCATGACGTCAGGCATCGGCGTCCCCGCGCTCGGGTCCCGCGACGATTTCCCCACGCACGTCGGCGGCCATCATGTCTCCCTCCGCTTCCTTGAGCAGCAGCTCGTAGAGCGCCAGCGTTTCCTGGATCTCGTGCGCGGGGATCTTGCGGATCGCGAACCCGACGTGGTTGAGGATGTAGTCACCCGGCCCCACCGGCTCGTCCACGACGTCGAGCCGCGTCTCGCGGCGCACCCCGAAGAAATCGACCGTCGCCGTCGTCCCATGGACTTCGACGACGCGGCCCGGTACTCCTAGGCACATATCATCCTCGCTTTCCGCGCGCGCCACTCCGGGCCTCAGCCCAGAGGAAGCCGTACCATTCGTCGAGCCCGTCGGGCGTGAGGGCCGCGGTGGACAGAAACTGCAGCTCCGGGTTCACCTGGCGGCAGAACTCGATCGCCCGCTCCAGCTTGAACGGCACATGCGGGAGCAGGTCCAGCTTGGTGAACACGACCGTCCGGGCCTGCTGGAACATCTTCGGATACTTGACCGGCTTGTCTTCGCCTTCCGTGACGGAGAACAGGACGATCTTCGCGTTCTCGCCCAGGTCCCAGCTCGCGGGACAGACGAGGTTCCCCACGTTCTCGATGAACAGCAGATCGGTCGCCGCCAGATCGATCGCGTCCAGGGCGGTGAGGACCTGCTTCGCGTCCAGGTGGCAGGCGCCATTGGTGATGACGGCCTGCACCAGGCGATCGGTATGACGCGCCAACCGGTCGGCGTCGTTCTGGGTCTGCACGTCGCCCGTGACCACGCTGATCACCAGCTCGTCGCCCAGGTCGGCCAGGGTGCGCTCGAGCAGCAGCGTCTTCCCGGCCCCGGGGGATGAGACGAGGTTCAGCGCCGGGACGCCCGCCTCACGCAGGCGCTCGCGCACCTGCTGGGCCAGCTCGTCGTTCCTGGCCATGATCCGTTCGCGGACGTCAATCGTCCGGACGGCCATCGTCCACCTCCAGGTAGGCGAGTCGCAGCACATCGCCCGGCCGCCGCAGGATGACGGGGTGGGCACCCCGAAACGGCGGCTCGGCGAGCAACGTCTCCAGACAGAACTGAAAGTTGCCGACCTCGATCCCGGCGTCGTCGCCGATTTCCACGCCGACGGCGCGAACCTGGGCCATTCCGTCCGCGCCGAGTCGCTCCTCGGTCATGCGGCAGACTTCGAGGGCGAGGCCGAGCTCATGCATCCGTCGAAGCCCACACCGCCAGGCGTTGGGTCACCGCGACCACGAGGTCGTCCAGGCGTGACTCCACGGCGTCGCTGAGCTCGCAGGACATCTCCACCCGCTCGGGTTGGAGCCCCACCGCGACGGTTTGCTCCGGCAGGTTGCCCCGCAGCTCGGCCAGGGCCAGCACGTCCCGCAGATCCACCTGGTGCGGGGAGATCTTGGTCGCCAGGTAGCGCGGGATCTGCGCCCGCTCCAACACGTGCAGCGTCCCGGGCGCCCCTCCCGCATCGATCGCGTCCATCAGCAGCACCCGACCCGCCGATTCGATGATAGGCAGCAGGTTCATCCCCCAGGTCCCGCCGTCCACCAGCTCGACGTCGGGGGGCGCGCCGGCGGCGCGGAGCCGCTCGAGTGCCGCGATCCCCACGCCGTCATCGGCCATCAGGGGATTGCCCAGGCCGATGACGACGGTTCCGCCGGCTTCACTGATCGACATAGTGCTCGTCACGCGGCACGAACCGGCCACCGGAAATGATCGAGGAGATAGTCCCGGTTCGTTCGATGTTGTCCGCCCGTACCGCCAGGTAGAGATGGATCGGGAAGAAGATGAGGAACACCCAGGTGAACACGTGGTGCACGAAGTGCGCTTCCTGGATGCCGCCCAGCATGTTGGCGACCCACCCGAACGTCTTGTAGAAGAACCCGCTCGGGTTGGCCTGGCCGTACATCGCGAACCCCGTCATCACCTGGACCGCGGCCACGCCGTACAGCACCGTGTAGCTGAGCTGCTGCAGCGGGTTGTGTCCCAGGTACCGCGGAGCCTTCTCCGGCTGAATCATCAGGTAGAACTTCACCATCTTCCACAGATTGGCCCAGTCGCGCGGGCGCACCGGGAACAGCGCCCGCAGCCGCTCGAACTGGTTGCCCGCGAACAGCCAATAGAAACGCACGATCGCCGTGGCCACGAACACCCCGGCCGCGACGAAGTGGATGAAGCGGACCGTTCCCATCAGGTAGTGCGAGCTCGCCTCGCCGCTCGTGACGAAGTACGGCCTCCCGATGTAGAAGCCGGTCAATGCGAGGACGACGATCGAGCCGGCAGCGAGCCAGTGCATGGCCCGGATCGGCCATTCCCACAGATACACCCAGCGGTAGTCGCCGCTGGGCAGCGGGACCTTGCGGGCGAGCGACAAGCCCCGTTCCGCTTCGGTCCTCATTGGACCCTCACCGACGTGACCTCCTGCCCGGTCGCGTCGAGCACGTGCACGCCGCACGCCATGCACGGATCGAAGGAGTGGATGGTGCGCAGGATCTCGATCGGCCGCTCCGGATCGACCAGCGGATGGTGATCCATCAACGCCGCCTCGTACGGTCCGGGGACGCCCTGGCCGTCGCGGGGAGAGCAGTTCCACGTGCTGGGGACGACGCACTGATAGCGCGAGATCTTCTGATCTTCGATCTGCACCCAATGTCCCAGCGAGCCGCGCGGCGCGTCGAGATACCCGTAGCCTTGCGCCTTGGCGGGCCACGTGGCGGGATCCCACTTCGAATCGTCGAAGGTCCGGGTGTCGCCGTTGCGGATGTTGTCCACCAGCTTGTCGTACCACACCTGCAGCCGGCGGGCCAGGAGCACCGTTTCCATGCCGCGGGCCGCGGTGCGGCCGAGGGTGGAGAACAGGGCGGCGGGCCCGACGTTGAGCGCGCCGAGCGTCGCCCCGACCATTTCCTTCACATCCTTGTGCCCCGACGCGTAGGCGACCAGCATGCGCGCCAGCGGCCCCACCTCGAAGGGACGCCCGTCGTACCGGGGCGCCTTCATCCAGGAGTACTTCTTCTGGTCCTGCAGGTAGGTCCATGGGGTCGGGGGCCCGGTGTACTTCGCCTTGGTCTCGCCTTCGTACGGATGGAGCCCCGCGTCGTCTCCCTTGGAGTACTCATACCACGAGCTGTTGATGTACTCCTTCACCTTCATGTGGTCGTAGGGGAGGACCTTGGACAGGTCCTTGTTCACGATCATGCCGCGCGGGAAGTAGAGCGTGTTGGTGTCGCGCACGTCTCCGTCGGGGAACTCGCCCACGGCGAAGTAATTCCCGGTTCCGCCGCCAATGGCTGCCCAGTCCTTGTAGAACCCGGCGATCGCCACGAGGTCGGGCCAATACACCTGCTCCACGAAGGTCAGCGCCCGCTTGATCATGTCGTGGATGTCGGTCAGCCGCTCGGCGTTGATGGTGGCGGTGCCGTCGAGGTTGATCGCCGAGGCCATGCCCCCCACCAGGAAATTGGGATGGGGGTTCTTGCCACCGAAGATCGTGTGCAGCCGGATGACGTCGCGCTGCCAGTCGAGTGCCTCGAGGTAATGCGCCACCGCGAGGAGGTTCACGGCCGGGGGCAGCTTGTAGGCGGGATGCCCCCAATAGCCGTTGGTGAAGATGCCGAGCTGGCCGCCCGAGACGAACGTCTTGAGCCGGTTCTGCACGTCCCGGAAATACGTCTCGGAGTTGTTGGGCCAGGGTGAGACTTTGCGCGAGATCGCGGCGGTGTCCGCCGGATTGGCCGACAACGCGCTCACCACGTCCACCCAGTCCAGCGCGTGCAAGTGATAGAAGTGGATCACGTGATCCTGCACGAACTGCATGCCGTGGATCAGATTGCGAATGAGGTTGGCGTTCGCCGGGATGCGGATGTCGAGCGCGTCTTCCACGGCGCGGCACGAGGCCACGGCGTGCACCACGGTGCAGACGCCGCAGATGCGCTGGGTGAACGCCCAGGCATCGCGCGGGTCCCGGCCCTGCATGATGATCTCGATGCCGCGGAATTGCGTCGAGGTCGCCCACGCGTTGCTGATGCGCCCGTTCTCCGCCTGCGCTTCGATCCGGAGATGCCCTTCGATCCGGGTGATGGGATCGACGACGACTCTAGTGCTGGCCATGGCCGCCTCCCTCGCCCTTCGTGGGGGTCTCGATGACGGGTAGTTTGCGCCGCTCGCG
>JBGQHV010000048.1:0-18627 GCA_041498155.1 Gemmatimonadota bacterium
CCTCCACCGCCCGGGACGAGCCCGAGCCGTGGGGGACCACCATCACCGTCCATTTGCGATCAGAGCTGCGACGCATAGGCTCGTTGTTCCGCTACTTCTGGCGGTTTTAGGGAAGCCAATAATAGACCTCGCGGTCCACACTCGTCAACGCCACAACGGGTGACCCAGGTCACCCCCTCTTGGGCCACGTGTCTACTCCGCAGTGGTTTAGGGGTCTTTGGGGAACAGCGGCGGTGGCTTCTTCACCGACCAGCCGGCAGGGTCGAGCGATGCGACCGCCGCGAACCCGCCATCGCCCAGCTCCCGGCCGCTGCCCAGGGCCTCCCAGAGTAGGCCGGCCTTCTCGGGCATAAAGGGCAGCGCGAGCACCGCTAACCGCGCGACAGCACGCGCCAGGTTGGCGAGCACCGTATCGAGCTCGGCGTCGCGTTGCTCTTTGGCGAGCTTCCAGGGCGCGGTCTCTTCCACGTACCGGTTGGCGCGGGTGGCGAGCGCGATCAGTTGCGCGGCGCCTCCCTCGATGGCGAGCGCGTCCATGTCGCGGGCGTAAGCGGCCAGGATCTCGCGCGCGTCGGCCTCGAGCGGAGTTGCATAGCCGCCCGGATCCCGCGGCACCACCCCGGCGCGGTAGCGTTGGACCATCGACAGCGCGCGGGACGCGAGATTGCCGAAGGTATCCGCGAGGTCGGCGACGTAGCGCGCGTCGAAGCGGTCCCAGGTGAAATTGCCGTCGTTCTCGAATCCGATCTCGCGCAGCAGGAAGTAGCGGAGGGCGTCCGGTCCGTGACGGGCGATCGCCGCATCGAGGCTGACGGCCGTGCCGGCCGTCTTGCTCATCTTGGCTCCGCCCCACTGGACGTAGCCGTGCGCCCAGACCCGACGCGGGATCGCGATATCGGCCGCGAGCAGCATGGCGGGCCACACGACGCAATGGAATCGCGTGATGCCTTTGCCGACGACGTGGAGGTCGGCGGGCCAGGCGCGCTCGAACCCGGCGTCGGGAAATCCGGTTGCGGAGAGATAGTTGATCAGGGCGTCGAACCAGACATAGACGGTCTGCTGCGGGTCGCCGGGATAGGGGATGCCCCACGGCAGCCGTTGGCGGGAGATCGAGATGTCCTGGAGCCCGCTTTCGAGGAGACGCAGCACTTCGTTGCGCCGGATGTCCGGATCGACCGCGAACGTCCCCGCGGTGATGAGCTGCAGCAGCCGGTCGCGGTAGGCGCTCAGCCGGAAGTAGTGATTTCGCTCCCGCCGCGTTACGAGGTCGAGCGTCGGGTGCTCGATACAGTGGCCGTCGACGATCTGACTCTCCTGCTTGAACTCCTCGCAGCCGGTGCAGTACAGCCCCTCGTACTCGGCCTCGAACAGGTCGTCCGGGCGCAGGGTCTGAATGCGCTGCAACAGGGCCGTGACGGACCGGATGTGGCGTGGCTCCGTCGTCCGGATCCAATCGTCGTTGCTGCATTGCAGTCGCTGCCAGAATCCCCGGAACGTCGCATCCATGCGATCGACCCACGCCTGTGGGGTGACGCCGGCGCGCGCGGACGCCTGGAGGACCGACTGGCTGTGCTCGTCCATCCCCATGAGAAACCGGACCGGATCGCCCCGCAGGCGGCGCCAGCGCGCGATGCAGTCGGCGCCGACCTTCTCGAGCGCATGGCCGAGATGGGGGTCGCCGTTGGAGTAATCGATCGCCGTCGTGAGGTAGTACTCAGGCACCGGGGGGCGTCCCTCCGCCGCCGCGCGGGCGCCGTCGGCGGCGGCGGCGCCGCCCTTCACCGGCGGGGGCCGGAGGGGTCGGTGCCGCCGTGGCGGCGGCGGGCGGGGTCGGGGGGGTCTCGGGCGCCGGCGGTGTCGCCGGTGGCGCGACGGGGGCTGCGTCGCCCAGCTCCTCCCGCAGCCGCTCGAGCGGCACCACCCGGGTGCCATGCTCCTCGGAGCGCAGCGTCACGCGATCCCGAAAGATGTCCACGGCCAGCACCCGCTCCGGCCCCACGGTGGTCTGCAGCACCTTCCCTTCCTTGGGGAATCGTTTGCGGCTCTGGACGTAGAACTCGTGCTCGTAATGGAGGCAGCACAGCAGGCGGCCGCAGGGTCCGGAGATCTGCGACGGGTTGAGGGACAGATGCTGGTCCTTGGCGACCGACAAATTCACCGGGCGCAGCTCGGGGAGCCAGCTGGCGCTGCAGTATTCGCGGCCGCACCGCCCGATGCCCGAGAGCCGCCGCGCTTCGTCGCGGGCGCCGATCTGGCGCAGCTCGATGCGCGTGCGGAACACGCCCGCGAGATCGCGCACCAGCGCCCGGAAGTCCACCCGCTGCTCCGCCGTGAAATACAGCGTCAGCTTGCGGCGGTCCCACTGCCACTCGGCGTCGGAGATCTTCATCGGAAGGTTGTGCGTACGCACCCGCTCGCGAGCGGTGCGGCGGGCCGCGTCTTCGTCGGCCTGCAGCCGGTCGGATTGCTCGACGTCCCCCGTCGTGGCCCGCCGGACCGCCTGGCGCTCGACCGTCTTCGGTACATCGGCGAGGGCGCAGCCCCCGCATCCGCGCGCGCACTTCTTCAGCGCGTTCTCCCCCACGGCGGAGACACGGCCCAGATCCTGGCCACGCTCCACCTCCACGATGACCGGGTCATGCAGGGCCAGGGGCTCGGCCGCCGACCAATTGAAGTACTCCAGCCGGTTTCCCTTGAAGCGGACCTCGATGACCGTCGTCACTTCTCGCTCAGGGCGCCCATCGCGAGGTACTTCTCCTCACGCTGCTTCAGCAGCTTGTCGATCTTGATGCGGCGCAGCTCCCGCAGGTGGCGGCGCAGGGACGCGCCGAGCGTCAGTGCCGTCGCCTCGGGGTCCGCGTGCGCGCCGCCGGGTGGCTCCGGGATGATCTCGTCGATCACCTTGAGGCTCAGGAGATCCGGGGCGGTGAGCTTGAGGGCTTCCGCCGCCCGCTCGCGCTGGCTGGCGTCCTTCCACAGGATCGCGGCACAGCCCTCGGGCGTGATCACCGAGTACACGGAGTTCTCGAGCATCAGCACGCGATCCGCCAGCCCGACGGCGAGCGCGCCGCCGGAGCCGCCTTCGCCGATCACCGCCGCGATGGTCGGCGTGCGCAGCGCGGCCATGACGAGCAGGTTGCGCGCGATCGCCTCGGCCTGCCCGCGCTCCTCGGCCGCGAGTCCCGGATAGGCCCCCGGTGTGTCGACGAGCGTGACCACGGGCGCGTGGAATTTTTCGGCGAGCCGCATCAGCCGCATGGCCTTGCGATACCCCTCCGGGTGGGCCATGCCGAAATTGCGCTGCAGGTTCTCCTTGGTGTCACGGCCTTTCTGGTGGCCGATCACCATGACGGAGATCCCGTCGAGCCGGGCCCACCCGCCCACCATCGCGGGGTCGTCGCGGAACAAGCGGTCACCGTGGAGCTCGACGAAGTCGGTGAACACGCTGCGCAGGTAGTCGAGCGCATAGGGCCGCCGGGGATGCCGCGCGACCTGCACCCGTTGCATCGGCGTCAGGTGTCGATAGATCTCGGCGCGCAGCTCCGCCAGCTGGCGCTCGAGCGGCCCCGTGTCGGCTCCCGGCTCGCCACCGTTCTTCTTGAGCTCTTCGATCTGCCGCTCGATCTCGAGCAGCGGACGCTCGAAGTCGAGCGTGTAGGTCGCCATCCCTGGTCAGCTCGCTTTCACGAGACGCACGCCGTCGGCGCCGAAAATGCCGCGCAGCGCGCCCAACAGCTCCTCGTCGGGCTCCACCCGCAGGCTCCGGCTGACGAGCCGGGCCGCGAGCGGGGCGCCGCGGCCGACGCTCCCGCCGTTGCTCCCGTCCCATTCTACCAGCACCGGCACCGGTCCGGGATGCGCCGCGCACAGCGCGGCCGCCGCCCGTGTGGCATCCGGCTCGGGCGGCCGCGCGGCGCTCCAGCACAGCGCCAGCCCCACCTGTCCGCTCGCCTTCAGGTCCTCGAGCGGCCGAGCCGCCTCGACGATGAAGGGCGCTTCCTCTTCACCGCGGTCACGCGCACTGTAACTGCCCGTGAGGAGCAGCGCCCCGTCAGTCCGGATCACCGAATTGAGCCGCGCCCACGCCTCCGGGAACACGAGCGCCTCGGCGGTGCCGTGAAAATCCTCGAGCACCAGCCGCGCGTATTCGGCGCCGGTCTTTTTCGAGACTTGTCGCTTCACGACGGTGACGACCGCGGCGACGGCGACCTTCTGGTCGCTCCAGCTCCCGAGCGTCGCCGTGGTCCGGTTCCCGAAAAGCTCCACTTCGGCGCGGAACTTGGCGAGGGGGTGCCCGGAAATGAAGAACCCCAGGACCGCTTTTTCGCGGGTGAGGCGCTCCTGCTCGGTCCAGGGCGGCACGTCGGGCAGCGGGGACTGGGGAGCGGGCGCGGCGGTGTGCTCGCCGAACAGCGCGCCCTGGCCCGCGTCGCGCTCCACCTGCCGGGCCTGGGCCTCGCCGAAGGCGTGCTCGAGGGCGGCGACGAGCTGGGCGCGATGGCCGCCCAGGGAATCGCAGGCGCCGGCATCGATCAACGCTTCCAGCACCCGCTTGTTGCACAGCCGCAGGTCGATGCGCTCGCACAATTCGACGAGGGAGCGGTACGGCTGGTCGGCGCGACCGGCGATGATGGACGCGATCGCGCCTCCGCCGACCATCTTGACGGCGCCCAGGCCGAACCGGATGCGCCGGTCGCCTACGACCGCGAACTTGAAGCGCGATTCGTTCACGTCAGGCGCCAGCACCTCGAGACCGAGCTCGCGGGCCTCGTTGATGTACTCCACCACGTTGTCGGTGTTGCCGATCTCGCTCGAGAGCAGCGCCGCCAGGAACTCCGCCGCATAGTGTGCCTTGAGCCATGCGGTCTGGTAGGACAGGATGGAATACGCGACCGCGTGCGACTTGTTGAAGCCGTAGCGCCCGAAGGTCTCGATCTGGGCCGCAATGTCCTCGATCACGCGCCGCTCGTGGCCGCGCGCCACCGCGCGCTCGACGAACCGCCCCAGCTCTTCCTGAATCAACTCTTTGATCTTCTTGCCCACCGCTTTGCGCAGCACGTCGGCTTCGGCGAGCGAGTAGCCCGCGAGCACGTTGGCGATGCGCATCACCTGCTCCTGGTAGGTGATCACGCCGTACGTGGGCTTGAGCAGCTCTTCGAGCGCCGGGTGCGGATAGCGCACCGGGTCGCGGCCCAGCTTGCGGTTGATGAACACGAGGTGCATTCCCGTGTCCAGCGGGCCGGGGCGCAGCAGGGCGTTGGCGGCGACCAGGTCGTCGAACCGGTCGCACTTCATCTGTCGCAGGCAGTCGGTGGCCAGCGGCGACTCGAACTGGAAGACGCCAGCGGTATGCCCCGAGCGCAGCAGGCGATACACCTCCGGATCCTCGAGCTCCAGCCCGTCCATGTCGAGCGTGACTCCGTGCCGCTCCTGCACCATCGCCACCGTGTCGTGGATGACGGTGAGCGTCCGGAGGCCGAGCAGGTCGATCTTCAGCATGCCGACCTTCTCGAGCGCCACCATGTCGTACTGCGTGATGATCGCCTCGTTGTCCTGCGGGGCGAGACACACGGGCACGTAGTCGGTGAGCGGTCCGGGGGCGATCACCACGCCCGCGGCATGAACCGACGCGTGGCGCGCCAGGCCCTCGATGCGGCTGCCGAGATCGATCACCTTGCGAACTCGGTCGTCCTGCTCCGCGATGGCCCGGAGCTCCGGGACCTTCTGCGCCGCCTCGGCCAGGGACCACACCGCGGCCGGCCCGGCGGGAATGAGCTTCGTCGCGCGATCCACTTCGCCGATCTCGAGTCGCAGCGTGCGCGCGACGTCGCGGAACGCCGCGCGCGCTTTCATCGTCCCGAACGTGATGATCTGCCCGACCGATTCCCGCCCGTACCGCGCCCGGACGTACTCGATCACCTCGCCCCGGCGCTCGAAGCAGAAGTCGAGGTCGATGTCCGGCATGGAGATCCGCTCGGGATTCAGGAACCGCTCGAACAGCAGGTCGAAGCGCAGCGGATCGACGTTCGTGATGCGCAGCGCGTAGGCGGTGAGGGAGCCGGCCGCCGAGCCGCGCCCCGGTCCCACCGGGATGCCGCGATCGCGCGCCGCTTTCACGAGGTCATACACGATCAGGAAATACCCGGCATAGCCGGTGCGCTGAATGACGTCCAGCTCGTAGAGCAGCCGCTCTTCCACCGCCGGCGGCAGGGGATCGCCATAGCGCTCGCGCGCCCCGGCCCGGGCCAGATGCACCAGCAGATCGTTGTCGGTCGCGAACTCGGCCGGACGGGGATACTGCGGCAGGAAGTAGCGCTTTTCGAAATCGAATTCGCACAGCTCGGCCACCCGCGCGGTCTCGGCCAGCACCTCCGGCCGGCCCGGAAACAGCGGCTTCATCTCCTTCTCGCTCTTGACGTAGCTCTCGGAGCCGAAGAAGCGGAACCGCTTCGGGTCGTCCAGGTCTTTCCCGGTGCCGATGGCGAGCAGCACGTCGTGGGCTTCGGCGTCGTCTTTGCGGAGGTAGTGGGCGTCGTTGGTGGCGACGACGGGCACGCCCAGCTCCTGGGAGAGGCGGAACATCCCGGTCGTGACCACGTCCTCGTCCGCGATCCCGTGATTCTGCACTTCGAGCCAGAACCCGTCGGGGCCGAACAGGCGCGCGAAGTACGCGGCGCTCTCCCGTGCGGCCTCGTAGTTCCCGGCGCGCAAATAGAGCGCGATTTCCCCCGAGAGGCAGGCGGCGAGGCAGACGAGCCCCTCTTTGTGCCGCTCCAGCACTTCCCGATCGATGCGGGGGCGCCGGTAGAACCCTTCTAGGAACCCGATGGACGACAGCTTCACCAGGTTCCGGTAGCCGGCGCGGTTCTTGGCGAGCAGGACGAGATGGGAATAAGGCCCTGGCGCGTCGGCCGGCCGCTCCCGGGCGAGCCGGCTGCCGAAGGCGAGGTAGGCCTCAAACCCCAGGATCGGGCGGACTTTCCGTGCCTTCGCCTCCTCGTAAAACGCCCACGCCCCGTGCAGGTTGCCGTGGTCGGTGATGGCGAGCGAATCCATCCCCAGCGCCACGATCCGGTCCAGCAAGTCCGGAATGCGATTGGCGCCGTCGAGGAGAGAGTATTCGCTGTGTGTATGGAGATGAACGAATGCCATCGGGCAGACCGCGAGTTTCAAAACGCAAGATACGGGCGCCGGCTCGCATTGTCAAAACCCGTTGCGGCGTCGAAATTTCGCGGACTCCATGCGCACCGCCGTCTCGCTCTTCGCCCTCGCGCTCGTTCTGGCGCTGGTCCATCATTTCACCGCGGGAGCGCCCGTCGCGGCTCGCGCGGCGCTGAGCCTCGGGGTGCTGATCGTCGTGGCCGAGCTGGCGGGCCGACTGGCGCTCCGCTGGCAGCTGCCGCGGGTGTCGGGCTTCGTCGCGGCGGGGCTGTTGCTGCGTCCCGACTGGCTGGGGACCGTGCGCGCGGACGAGGTCGACGCCCTGCAGTTCGTCGGCGATGCGGCGCTGGCGCTGTTCGCGCTGCGCGCCGGCCTCGCATGGCGCACAGAGGACGACGGGGCGGTGTCCGGCCTGGGGCGCTTCTTCACGGCGTCCGTGATCGTCCCGTTCGCCGTCACGGCGGGGGTCGTCTATTCGGTACACCCCTGGTTCCCGCTCACGGTGCATCAGCCGTCGCGCGACGCCGTGGCCGTGGCGCTCGTGCTCGGCGCGTTCACCGTGACGGCCGCTCCGGCGCTCGTGTGGGCGACGCTGACCGACGCACCGGGCGGCGCCCTGGGCGACGCGATGCTGCGGCTCCACGCCCTGCGCGATGTCGCCGCGGTGCTGCTGTTCTCGGTGATGCTGGCGCTCGCCCGTCCGCTCGCCAGCGCCGGCGCGCTGCAGCCCGCTGCGTTCGCGGGGCCGCTGATCGCGCTTGCCGCCTCGGGGATCGCGGGCGGGTTGCTGGCGTGGCTGGTCGGCCGGTTTCGCCGCCTGCTGGGCGCGGACCCCGGGATCTTCGTGCTGGCGACGGCGTTCGGCGCCGCGGCCGCGGCCTCCCTCGGGCCGGCCGAGGTCACGCTGGCGGCGCTGATCGCGGGGATCGTGCTGGCCCGCTTCGACGCGGAAACGGCGGGCCTGCTGCGCGGCCGCTTCGACGTGCACGCCGGGGCGCTCGCGGCCGGCGCGTTCGCCCTGCTGGGGGTCCGGCTCGACGCCGCGGCGCTGGTCGATCTTTGGCCCTGGGTGCTGCTCGTCGCGGGACTGCGCGCCGTCGGCCTCTATTGGGGGGGTCGATGGGCCGCCCGCGGCCCGCTGGTGACGGACGACCTAGCGCGATCGGGGTGGCTCGGCCTTATCTCGCAGGCCGGGGTAGGACTGCTGCTCGCCGCCGCGGGGCGGCGGGCGTTCCCCGAGTGGGGTGTATCATTCGAGGGCCTGGCCGTGGCGCTCGTCGCGCTGCATGCGGTGGTCGGCCCGATCTGCCTGCGCCGGGCGCTCGCGCGGCGGCCAGAACCTACGGAAGGAGTCACCGGTGGGACGTAACCAAAAGATGCTCGGATGGCTGGCCCCGGCGGCGTTGGCCGCGGCCGCGTGCAGTAGCGGCGGGGGCACGCCCCCGCCTCCGCCCCAGACGGCGTGCAGCACGCCGGCCGGTCAACCGGTGACGTTGAGTGTGGGCGCCTACCAGTCGATTCCACCGATCGCCAACGCCGGGTGCCTGATCTTCCCGGGCAACGCGTCGATTACGGACTCCGCGCGCTACCTGCTCGTTCCACAGATCGCCACGGATGTCGAGGGGGCCACCCTGGCGTTCATTCTCGATGGCGACACGTTGCATCCTGCTCTGGCCGCTTCGCCGGCGGGTGCCGCGAGTCGCAGTAGCAACCTGGGCGATCAATTCCACGACTTCCTGCGCCTGCAGGAGCGCAGCCGCTTCGCCGGGTTGCCGCCCGCGCTCCGTACGGCTCCACGCGCACCGCCGCTGCCCTTGGCCCCGCCGGTCGTCGGCGACATGAAGACGTTCAAGGTGTGCGGCAATCTGACCTGCAGCTCGCTGCAGACGGTGACCGCGACCGCGAAGACCGTCAACGGACACCTCGCCATCTTCGTGGACAACGCCGCTCCGGCCAACGGGCTCACGCAAGGCGCCCTCGATTCGCTCGGGACGTTGTTCGAAACCCGGCTGTACGCGATCGACACCACGGCGTACGGCCGCGAGTCCGACATCGACGGCAACACGGTCGTCGAGGTCCTGATGACGGGGGTCGTGAACAAGCTGGTGACCAAACAGCAGTGTCACACCCAGGGGTTCGTGGCGGGGTTCTTCTTCGGTGCGGACATCGACCCGCAGTTCGCCAGCAGCTACAACAACGGGGAGGTGTTCTATTCGATCGTGGCGGACCCCGACAGCACGCTGTCGTGCGCGCACAGCGCGACCCGGCTGGAGTCGCTGGTCCCGGTGACGTTCATCCACGAGTTCCAGCACATGATCAGCTACAACCAGCACGTGCTGCTGCGGTCGAGCACTCCGCAGGTGACGTGGCTCGACGAGGGGATGTCGCATTTCGCCGAGGAGCTGGGCGGGCGGAGCTTCCTGCCGGCCGATCAGGTGTCGTTTTCCAACTTCCTCTTCGGCGACCTGATCAATTCGTACCAATACCTGGATTCCAGCGCCACCCATTTCCTCGCCTTCTCCAGCGGCATCGGCAGTCTCGCCGAGCGCGGCGCGGCGTGGCTGTTCGTGCGATACATGGCCGATCAATACGCGGCCGACACGTCCTTCGCGTCCGTGGCCGCGTTTACCCGGTCGCTCGAGCAGACGACCCTGGTGGGTGGCGCGGACATCGCGGCGGCTACCGGCACGCCGTTTGCGACGGTGGACGAGCGGTGGGCCTTGGCGAACTACGTCTCCGGGCTTCCCGGGTTCACCGCACCGCCCGAGCTCACCTACACGTCGTGGGATTTCCGGGCCACGTTCGCCTCGCTCAACACGCAACGCCCCGACATCTTCCCCAAACCGTTCCCGCTCACCCCGCCGATCACCGCGGGGTCGGCGGTGTCGCTCAGCGGCTCGCTGCGGGCCGGATCGGCGTGGTATGCAGTGGCGTTCCAGCCGCCGTCGGCGCCCGGATTCAACCTGCTGTTCTCCGGACCCGGCGGTGCCGCCTTGTCGAGTACGTTGGTGCCGAGACTCAACGTCATCCGGATCCATTAGGACGTGGGACGTCGGGGGGGCGGGCTCGTCGTGACGGTCCTCCTCGATGCCGTCGTCGTCTCCTCGCTGCTGGCGCAATCGGCGGGGAGCGCCGTCCCCCTGCTTCCCGGGTCGACGCGTTCGGCGGGGCTGGGCGGCGCGGGGGTCGCGCTGATCGGCGACGCCGGGGCGCTGTTCGCGAACCCGGCGGGGATCGCCGCCATCCGCCACATCGCCGTCGAGGGATCGCTCGAGCCCTATCTCGCCGGCACGACCTACAGCACCATCGCCATCGCCGTGCGCACCGGGCATGTCGCCTGGGGGTTCGGCACCCAGGCGCTGGAGTACGGCTCCGAGCCCGTGGTCGTCCCCGATTCCGCGAGCGGCGGCCGGCGCGGCATCCCGACCGGCGCGACGTTCAGCGCGACCGATCTGCTCGCGACGTCGGGTCTCGTGTATCGCCGCGGCTTCCTCGCGCTCGGCGGCGCGCTGAAGTACGGACGCACGCAGATCGGCGACTGGTCCGCCGATGCCTGGGGAGGCGATGTGGGGCTGGCGATCGCCGTGTTCGACATCATGGCCCTGGGGGTGAGCGTGCAGAATCTCGGCGGTGACTTCGGGGCGGCGGGTCAGGGTGCGCGGCTGCCGCGCCGCACGCGCGCCGGCCTCACGATGAACTACGTGGATCCGGAGGGGACCTATCGCCTCCTGACCACGCTGGAAGGGCAGTGGCCAGCGGGGGCGCCGGCCCTGCTCGCCACCGGTGTCGAAGGCGGCCTGGTCACCCGGGGCGTGGGGCTGGTCGGCCGCGTCGGGTACGCGACACGATCCCCCGTCAGCGCGGCGTCCCGCTGGAGTCTGGGCGGCGGGGTCGAGCTGCGGCGGCTGCACTTCGATTACGCGTACCAGGGATTCTCGCTCGTGGGCGGGGGGACGCACCGCATCGGAGTTCGATGGGCACCTTAGTCGAGCGGCGGCGTCCCCGCTGGGGTCGCGTGCTGAAGCGGCTGGCGATCTGGGTGGCCCTGGGGGTCCCGACCGCGATCGTCGTGGCGCTGATCGTCTCCGCCGACGCCCGCTATCTGGCCCGGGCGGGGTTCGAAGAAGCGCGCATCCTGCTCAAGCGCCGCTCGATCGCCACGCTCGTCGCCGACTCGTCGCTCACCCCGGAGCTGCGCCAGCGGTTGCGCCTCGTCCTCGCCGCCCGTGCCTTCGCGGCGGACTCCCTGCGGCTCGCGGTGGCGGAGACCTATACGACCTACGTCGATGTGGGGCGGGACACGCTCCTGCTCGTGCTCTCCGCCGCGTGGCGCGATCGCCTGCGACCCTACACCTGGACCTATCCGATCGTCGGCGTCGTGCCGTACAAGGGATTCTTCAGTGCGGGGCTGGCCCGGGCGAGCGCCGGCGATCTCGAGCAGGAACACTACGACACCTACCTCCGTCCCGCCGGCGCGTTCTCGACGCTGGGCTATTTCTCCGATCCGCTGTTCTCCACCGCGACGGATCGCGACACGATGGAGCTCGTCGCGACGGTGATCCATGAGCTCGCCCACAACACCCTGTACGTGAAGAGTCAGACGCCATTCAACGAGAGCTTCGCGAGCTTCGTCGGGTATCGCGGCGCCGAGGCGTTCTTTCGCCTGCGGGGCGATTCAGCGGATGCCCGGCGGGCGGCGGCGCGCTGGGGCGACGAGCGGACGCTGGATGTGTTCTGGGCCGAGCTGGCGCGGCGGCTCGATTCGGCTTACGCCGAAACCACGACCCCGGAGGCCGTGGAGGCCGCGCGGACGACGCTGTTCGGGTGGGCGCGCGACCAGCTGACGGGCCCGGTCGGCCAGAGCCTGGAGACCTACGACTGGCGCTGGTTCGCGCAGGCGCCGCTCAACAACGCGGTGGTGATCGCCCAGCGCATCTACCGGCAGAATCTGAACATGTTCGACGAGCTGTACGCGGCCAACGGCGGGAATCTGGCCGAGACGATCCGAGGCGTGCAGCTGCGGGTCTTCACGCAGCCGGACGGCGATCCCTACCGGGCGCTGTATTCCCGGGCCGGCCCCGGGTTGAACTAGTTCCCGCGCAGCCGCTCCGCCTCCGCCACGCGTTGCAGGGCGATGGCGTAGGCGGCCGTGCGGAAGGAGACGGCGCGCTCCTGCGCGAGATCGCGAACGGCCGTGTAGGCCTTGACGATGGTCGTCCGGAGCTCGTCGTTCACTTTCTCGTGCGTCCAGCGGTACTGCTGGAGGTTCTGCGCCCACTCGTAGTAGCTGACCGTCACGCCGCCCGCATTCGCCAGAAAGTCCGGGATCACGGGAATGCCGCGCTCGGCGAGGATCAGGTCGGCGGTCGGGGTCGTCGGCCCGTTCGCACCTTCGACCACCACGCGGCACTCGATCGTCTTCGCGTTCTTTTCCCGCGTGATCACCCCACCCAACGCCGCCGGGACCAGCCAGTCGCACTTGACCGACCACAACTCGTCGTTGCTGATCGCGCCACCGCCCCGCCAGGCGGAGATCGGGCGGCGCTCGGCGGTGTGGGCCAGGAGCCCGGGTATGTCGAGGCCGCGCTCGTTGACGATCCCGCCGTCCACGTCGCTCACGGCGATGACGGTGGCGCCCGCCTCGGCCACGAGCAGCCGCGCCAGGTGCCCGCCGACGTTGCCGAACCCCTGGATCACCACCCGGCTCCCCTTGAGCGGTATCCCGAAGTCTCGCCCGTATTCCATCATGACGTACATCACGCCGCGGCCCGTGGCCTCGTCCCGGCCCAGCGAGCCGCCCAGCGATACCGGTTTGCCCGTCACGACGGCCGGCGTGTACCCCTGGCGGCTTGAGTACTCGTCGAGGATCCAGGCCATCACCTGCGCGTTGGTGTTGACGTCAGGCGCCGGGATGTCGCGGTAGGGCCCCAGAACTATGGAGATCCGCTGGGTAAAGCGGCGGGTGAGACGCTCCAGCTCGAGCAGCGAGAGTCCGCGGGGATCGACGGCCACGCCCCCCTTCGCGCCCCCGAACGGGATATCCATCAGGGCGGTTTTCCAGGTCATGATCGTCGCGAGGCCGAGCACTTCATCGTGATCGGCGTGCGGGTGGTAACGAATCCCGCCCTTGCAGGGCCCACGAGCGCCGTTGTGCTGGATGCGGTAACCGGTGAACACCTCGATACGCCCGTCGTCCATGCGGACGGGGATCTCGACCTGCACTTCCCGGAAAGGCGCCGTCAGTATGCGCCGCATGTAGCTCTCGAGTCCGATCAGGTCGGCCGCCCGGTCAAACTGGTTCCGGGCGATGGCCTTGCCGGACATGACGGGCGGGGAGATGACGGTCATGTCGGGCGGGGTCAGCCGAACTGCAACCGGCGGATCGCGAGGCGGGAAGCCGGGTGCTGCACGTCGGCCAGCGCGCGGGCGACGACCGGAATGGCGCTCGCCCGGGTGCCCTCGTTGGTGAGGGCGCCCGTGACGTCGGTGGCGACGGTGTCGGGCCCGGATTCGACCGGGTGTTCGATGGTGAAGACCAGCCCGGCGCCGCGGTCCGCGATCGTCGCGGCGAGCTCGCCCCAGCCCGTGTCGGGCGGCAGCGGGCGCAGCGCGGCGAGGAGGGGAACGGCGACAGGGTCGAACGCGCTCCGGGCGACCAGGGGAGCATCCACGAGGTCGGCGAGGATGTTCCAGATTGGTAGCGTGGGACCGATGACGACGACCTGGCCGAAGCGCCAGCCGGAATCTTGCGCGAGCTCCCCGAACGCCTGGACCAACGCCTCGTCGCCCGGCGCCACGGGCCCCGGCCGCGGGGCGAGCACCGCGGCGCCCGTCTCGGCGAACCAGTGTTCGGCCGGCTGCAGGTCGTCGGGCTTGCGCGGCGCATACGCGGCGTAGCGCTGCGTCGCCTGGATCTCGCGCTCCGCCGCGCGCCGTTGCTCGTCGTGCTCGGCCGCCTGGGCGGCAGCTTCGAACGCCACCTCGGCCGCCGTGTAGCGTCCGGCGTCACGCAGGATGCGGCCGCGCAGCTTGAGCGTCTCCCCGTGCGGATCGAGCGCGAACGCCCGATCGAGGGCCAGGAGCGCCCGGCTGCGGTCGCCGAGCCGGTAGGCCGCGAGCCCCAGCTCGTGCCACACGAGTCCGAGGTCCGGATCGGTCTCGACGGCGCGCTCGAGGGCCGTCAGCGCTTCGGGGTATCGTCCCAACTCCAGCAACGCCGCACCGACGAGCGCCAAGGGGAAGGCGGAGTCGGCGAACTGCACCTGCGCCGCCTCGGCGAGGCGCAACGCATCCGCGGGGCGCCCGTGCTCGCGCAGCAGCTCGAAATACTCGGCCCAACAGGGTTTGAAGTCGGGGTGGAGGGCGAGCACGTCGCGGTACGCCGCCTCGGCATCGTCGGCGCGTCCCTCCTGCGCCAGCCAACGAGCGCGGGCCATCGCGCGCTCGCTCGGCGCATCGGGGAACAAGTCGAACGACGCCGTGGTGCGCATGGCGGCTAATCTACCCCCCGCCCGTACGCTGGCTAGCCGCGCCCACCCCTCACTAGATTGTCGCCCATGGATCAGGAACGATTGCTCCGCGAATTGACGGAATTCCTCCGCATCCCATCCATCTCCACGCTGCCAGCGCACGACGCCGATTGCCGGCGCGCGGCCGAGTGGGTTGCGCGCGATCTGCGCCGGCTGGGCTGCCGCGACGTCCAGCTGCTCGGCAGCGATACACACCCGGTCGTATGGGGTGTCGGCCCCGAGGTGCCGGGCGCGCCGACGCTGCTCATCTACGGCCACTACGACGTGCAGCCGCCGGATCCCGTCAATGAGTGGACGTCTCCGCCGTTCGAGCCCTCGGTGCGCGATGGGCGCCTGTATGCGCGCGGCGCCGCGGACGACAAGGGACAGGTGTTCTGTCTGCTGCGCGCGATCGAGGAGCTCGGCGCTCCGCCGGTGAACTTCCGCTTCCTGATCGAGGGCGAGGAGGAGTTCGGCAGCAAGGTCCTGTTCGACCTGCTGCGACGCGAGCCGGAGCGGACCCGGGCGGACGCCGCGCTAGTCGCCGACATGTCGTATCTCGCGCCTGGGTGGCCGGCCGTCTATACCTCGCTGCGCGGCATGTGCTACGCCGAAATCACCGTCCGCACCGCGAAGCACGATCTGCATTCCGGCGAGTACGGCGGCGCGGCGCCCAATGCGCACGAGGAGCTGTGCCGGCTCCTGGTGCGTCTCAAGGGCCCCAATGGCCGGATCAACATTCCGGGTCTGTACACTGCGGTGAAGCCGCCCACCGCCCGCGAGCGCGCGGCCTGGAAGGCGCTCCCGTTCCGCGAAAAGGACTTCCTCACCCGCCGGGTCCAGGCCAAGGCGCTCACCGGTTTGAAAGGGCACTCGGTGCTCGAGCGTCTGTGGGCGCTCCCCACGTTCGAGATCCACGGCATCATGGGCGGGTTCACCGGGGCCGGCGCCAAGACCGTGATCCCGGCCGAGGCGGTGGCCAAGGTGAGTCTGCGGCTCGTGCCGAATCAGAAGATGAAGACTGTCGAGCGGCAGCTCGCGGCGGCGGTCAAACGGTTCGCGCCTTCATACGTGAGCGCCACCGTCCGCTTCCTCCACGGGGCCGACCCCGCCCGTGTGAAGATCGATCACCCCGCGTTCAAATTGCTCGATCGAGCATTCCACGAAGTGGTGGGACGCGGCACGGTCCCGGCGCGCGCCGGCGGGTCTATCCCCGTCGTGCCGGCGCTGGGCCGCGAGGGCGCCCCGGTGCTGCTCACCGGGATCGGCCTGCCCGACGACCGGTTGCACGCCCCCGACGAGAAGCTCGACCTGCAGCAATTGTGGGACGGGATCCAGGTGTTCGGCCGCTACTACAAGTTGCTGGGCGACAACAAGCTATAACGATCCCGGGGAGTTTCGGCTCCCTCTCGTGCTTGTCTGAAGGCGTGACTCAGTGCACATCGGCGGGGGGTAAGCGTCTCCCATATTGCCCTATGCACCGTGCCCTCTACCTCGCCGGCTTCGGCTACCTGGTCATCTGCGGAGCGCTCGTAGCGCGACACAGCGCGCGCCCCGCGCCGACGCCGCAACAGACGGCGCCGAGCATGGTGCGGTTCGACGGTCCGGCCGATCAGTGGTTCGCCGCCGTCAAGCCATATTGCAACGCCGTGGAAGTGGAAGTGACGCAGCGCCAGCACCCGGCGCCGCAGACCGTCGAGGGGCAGGGGTTCAGCGCCGCCTGCTATGCGCTGGGCGGGAAACTGTCCCAGGCCCGCGCGGTGATCGACCTGCTGCAGCCCGAGGAGCAGTACCGGGCGGCCGGGATCGTGTTCGACGTCGCCCATCCGGTCGCCGATGCCGGCGACGACCGTTCGGCGGGCCCGATCATGGAGCTGGTGATTCACTATTGGCCCAACAACTACATGGCGCTGTACCACGCCGGCATGTCCGAGTATGCGCTGAACCAGTTCGCGCTGGCACGCGAACATCTCGAGTCCTTCCTGACGCTCTACCACGAGGACGACGGCTGGCACCGGAACGCCGTGGACGTCCTCGGCCGGCTCCGGTAGCCCGACACACCAGTGCCTGAGCCTACGTATCTCCCGCCCGGCGCGGTTCTGCAGGACCGTTACGAGATCGCGCGGGAGATCGGGCGGGGCGGCTACTCGGTTGTGTACCAGGCGCGCGACCGACGCGTCGGTGCCGACGTCGCCATCAAACTGCTGGTGCCGCCGCCGGCGGCGGCGCGCTTGGCGCGCGAGCGGCTGCGCCGCGAGGTGCAGGCCGTCCGTCGCCTGAGCCATCCCAATATCGTGACGGTCTACGACGTCGCCGACGACGGCCCATGGACGTTCGTGGTGCTCGAGTACGTCGCGGGGCCCGATCTCGCGGTGCGGGTGCGCGAGCGCGGACCGCTGGACGCTGCGGCGGCGGCGCGCCTGGGGTGCGACGTGGCCGCCGCGCTCGACGCCGCGCATCGCGCCGGCATTCTGCACCGCGATGTCAAGCCACAGAACGTGCTGCTCGCGCCCGACGGCCGGGCACGACTCACCGACTTCGGGTCGGCGCGTCTCGCGGGCCAGGCCACTGTCACGCAGACGGGGGGGCTCGTGGGAACCCCGGCGTATGCGGCGCCAGAGGTCCTCGCGGGAATCCGGGGCGATGCCCGCGCCGACTGTTATGGGCTTGGGATGACGCTCTATTTCGGCCTGGTGGGGGAGCTGCCGCCCCGTCCGGGGCGTCAGGCGGCGCTGGCCGCCGTCAACGGCCATCATCCCCGAGAGCGGCGGGCCGACATTCCTCCATGGCTCGATGCCGCCGTGGCTCGGGCGACGGCGGCCGACCCGGACGAGCGGTTTCCCTCGGCGGGGCTGCTCGCGGCGGCGTTGTCGCCCGACGCGGAGTGGGAGGAGGGATGGGCGGCCGCTCCCCGCGGGGGGACCTGCGTCATTTGTGGGACGGCCGAGCCGTTCGACCTCGGTGTCTGTCCGCGGTGTGCGCGCCGGGCGAGCGCCGCGGACGACGTTCTGGTGTTCGTCGACCGATCGACGCGCGCCACTACACGGGCGTCGGTGCTCGAGATCCTGGCCGATCGGATCGGCTCCGGCACAGACGCATCGTGACGTGAGGCCGCCGCCCGTGGGGAGCGTCCGCTGTTGCGCATCCCGGCGGATGCCGGAGCGCGCATCATCGATGTACTCGCAGGGCACGGTCTCCCGGCGCGGACCGAGTCACTACCGCCGCCGTGGCGCGCGACGGTGCCTCCGTCGATCGCCGCCCTCGCGGGCGTCGTGGTGGCGGGCGGCGCGCTGGCGGGCGTGTTCGCCGGCGCTCCGTTCCTGCTCTTGGTGAGCCCGCTCGTCGCCACGGGACTCGTGAGCGCCGCCGCGGTGGGTCGCCGGGCCCCGGTCTGGAATCCGCCGCGCGGGGGGCGGGGCAGTCTGCCGCCCGATGCCGAACGCGCCGCCGTGCAGACGCTGGCAATACTGCCTCACGGCCCGGCGCGCGGGCTACTCAGGGACCTGCTGCGGCGCGCCGCGGCGAGTCCGACCGAGGGCGCGTCGATCGGCCCTCTCGTCACCGCTGCCTGCACGGCGGCGCGCGAGCTCGCCACGCTCGAGTCCCATCTCGAAGCGTTCGACGCACAGGGGGAGCGGCTGGCCGACCCGCCGGCCGCATGGCTGGACGCGCTGACGCGGTGTGAGCGGGGGCGGGACGCGCTGGGGCAGCGGCTGCTGGAGGCGGTGGCGGCGTTGAGCGGAGCGTCCGGTGAACGGGCGCTCCAGGCGGCGTCGCCCGGTGAATCCCTCGCCACACTCACGCGGGACCTGGATGTGGAAGGCCGCCTCCAGGCGGAGGCGGCCCGGGAAGTGGAAGCGCTGCTCTCCCGCTAGCGCCGTTTGCTGAGGTTCCGCATTCGGTTGATCTCGTGCTGGGTGATGGGCCGTCCGCCGTAGCGCTCTTCCGTCCACGGATC
>JBGQHV010000049.1:0-18472 GCA_041498155.1 Gemmatimonadota bacterium
CGACACGACCGGGAGAATGACCCTCTCGATTGGTGACTTGCTCGTCGCCCTGTCGGAAGGACTGCGGGGCCCGGTGGACCGCTCGACCATTCAGCAGCGCGCGTGCGCCAACGGCGATCTCGCTCGCTGCACGGAAATGGTGCTCCACCCGGAGAGAATGCTGACGACGCCCCCAATGGGGCCGGCCTACAGTGTGGCGGCGACCGGCGACTGGCAACCCAACTGGCTCGAGCCCCGATGGCTTCTGGCGGACGTAGTGCGGTGGGGTGGACGTGAGCGATTCGCCCACTTCTGGCGATCGCCGTTGCCGCTCGACAGCGCCTTCGCCACCGCGATGGGGGTGCCGATCAATCGGTGGACCAGCAACTGGCTGCGGACCCGCTACTCGCGCACGCGCTTCGGACCCGGCGTGCCGGCCGCGACGTGGCTGCTCGGATTGCTGGTAGGGGCGCTCGCCGCCTGCGTCGCGCTCGCGCTCGCCGGGCGCCGGCAAGTGGCCTAGTCGCTCAGGGATGGGTCCTTCGCCAGCGCGGCGGCCGCTTCGGTCGCTGCGCTGATCCCGCGCCCTCCGTCGGCGAAACCGGTCGCGAGCACAGCGTCGAGAGCGAAGCGGAGGTTCGTGACAGCCGTCAGGCAAGTGGTGAGGCGCTCGGTGAGCGCTCGACGCTGCTCGGACAACGACCCGATCGCCTGCAAGCGCCGCTCGAGCACGGCCACGCGCTGCGCTCTCCCTGGGGATGGTGGCTCCCCCCGCGTATCCGCCAGGCGCCGAGTGATCTCCTCGCTCCCCGGTTCGAGTTGTCGCTCGAGGGCGACTAACGCCCTGGCATCCTCGACCACACGCGCGATCAGCGCATCGACGGCCGCCACGACTTGGCCGAGCCGGAGCCGCTCTGCGCGCGGCAACCCCTGAATTGACCCGAGCATGGCGGCCCGGTCCGTGCGCGCCTGGTGGACGGGGCCGCGATGCGCACCGAGCTCCGCGGAGTCGAGGGGGAGCGGTGACACCGCCCGAGCGGGGATGATCCCACCACGCGCCACGATGTCGCGCCACGAGAACCCGGCAGTCCACAGTCGCCCATAGGCCGCCGCGACCAGAAACCCGCCGACAATCGCGCCGAGTGGCCCGAGCAGGACGTGGTGCGTCGCCACGTCCACCCCCACAAGGAGCAGGACAATCCCTCCGCAGATGGCCAGCATCCACCGAAATCGCCGGATCGGAGTAACCTCGACCGTCCGTGCCCCGGATGAACGATGCGCTGGCCGGACCGCCGTCGTGGTCGCTTCCGACGTTTCGAGCGCGTGAGCGAACTCCTCCACGGAACTCCAACGCTCCTCGGGCGTTTTGGCGAGGCACCGTGCGACCGCGGCGGCGAGGGCTGGCGGGCAGTCGGGCCGGCTCCGGGAGATCGGTGGAGGGTCCGTGGTGAGATGCTGAACCAGCACGGCCGCCATCGTCGCGCCGTTGAAGGGCACCTGGCCGGTGAGCATCTGGTAGGCCACCACGCCCAGCGAATAGATGTCCGAGCGGTGGTCGACGGCGCGCTCGCCGCTCGCCTGCTCCGGGCTCATGTAGTGTGGGGTGCCGATCACCGCCCCCGTCTGGGTCAAGGGGCCGGTGTCGCCATCCAGGGCCTTCGCGATCCCGAAGTCGGTGAGCACAATCCGCCGCTCTGGTCCTTCGAGCAGGATATTGTCGGGCTTGATGTCGCGATGCACGATGCCGGCGCGGTGCGCGGCACCGAGCCCAGCCGCCGCCTCGCGCAACACGCGCTGTACCTCGGCCACGGCGAGTCGTGGTTCTCGGGCGAGCCCGTCGGCTAGACTCCCCCCCTCGATCAGGGGCATGAGGAAATACGCGAGATCCTCCCGCGACCCGACCGCGTAGATCGGGATGATATTGGGATGCCGCAGCCGAGCGACGGCCTCCGCCTCGCGACGGAATCGTTCCAGCGCCCCGGGGACGTCGGCGAGCTCGCGGCGGAGGACTTTGACGGCGATCCGGCGCTTCAATTGCTCGTCGGTGACCGCGTACACCACCGCGAAACCACCCCGCCCCAGCGGCTCGCCGAGGCGGTATCCTTCCCCGAGGGCGCGTTCGAGCCGCCGGCGGAACTCGGCCTCGTGCTGCTCCATCGTGGCCATGTCGGTGGCGAAGCTAACGCGACGCCTCGGGGCCGGCGACCGCCGCTGCCCGGGTTCGGGCGTGGCGTCGCGGTTCACCTACGACTCACAAGGGGAGTGTATGAGCGAGAAGGAGCAGTACCTGACGACGTACGAGAAAGAATATGCGGTGACCCTCAACGTGCTGCGGGCCTATCCGGCGGCCAAGGCCGACCTGAAACCGCACGCGCGCTGCAAGTCCACCAAGGATCTGGCGTGGAATTTCGCCTTCGAGTCGTTCGCCGGCATGCAGGGAATGGACGGGACCTTCCCGTTTCCCCCCAAAGGAATGCCGGACCAGCCGGCGAGCTGGGACGGGGTCGTCGGCGCGGTCGATGGAGCGTTCCGCAAGCTGGGGGACAAGGTTCGTAAGATGAGTGAGGCGGATCTCAACAAGACGGTGCAGTTCTTCGTCGCCCCCAAGCAGATGGGCGACATCCGCCGGATGGACCTGTTGTGGTTTCTCATGATGGACATGATCCACCACCGCGGGCAGCTCTCGGTCTATCTGCGCATGGCGGACGGCAAGGTCCCGTCGATCTACGGCCCCAGCGGGGACGAGCCCTGGGACTGATCGGGGCCAGTTCCCCCGCCAGAATCGGATAGATCGCGGCACGGGCCGACGCTATGTTTTCCAGCGTGACCCGTGCCGCGACCGTTTCGACCCCGGACGCCACCCACCGGTGGCGCATCGTCCTCGCCCGCGACCGCCGCTTCGACGGCGCGTTCGTGTACGCCGTCCGCTCGACGGGGATCTACTGCCGGCCGTCCTGCCCCAGCCGCCGGCCGCGGCGGGCCCTCGTGCAGTTCTATCCGATACCCGAGGCTGCGGAGGCCGCTGGCTTCCGGGCCTGCCGGCGTTGCCACCCGACCCAGGCGCCCGCCGCGGACCCGGCCGTGCCGGTGGTGCGCGAGCTGTGCCGCACCATCGAAGCGCACCCCGATGATCCCGCGGACCTCGCCACACTCGCGCGGCGCGCCGGCCTGTCGCCGCATCAGCTGCTGCGCGCGTTCCGGCGCGTGCTCGGCGTCAGCCCCAAAGCGTACCGCGATGCGCGCCGGGTCGCCCGGCTGAAGACGTCGCTCAAGCAACATCGGCACGTCAGTCCCGCCATTTACGACGCCGGGTACGGCTCCGCGAGCCGCGTGTATGAGCGGGCCGCGAGCGCCCTCGGCATGACCCCGGCGACCTACCGCCGCGGCGGGCACGGCACCACGATCCGCTACACCGTCGCATCCTCTCCGTTGGGCTCGCTGCTCGTCGCGGCCACCGCGCGCGGCGTGTGCCGCATCAGTCTGGGGGACGCCGCGCCGTCCCTGGAGCGCGACCTGCGCGCCGAGTTTCCCGCCGCCACGATTCAGCGGGACAGCGGAGCGCTGGCCTCCTGGATCCAGCGGATCCTGCGGCACCTCGAGGGCCGGGCGCCGCACCTCGACCTCCCGCTCGACATCCGGGCGACGGCGTTCCAGCAACGGGTGTGGACCGAGCTGCGCCGGATCCCGTATGGCGCCACGCGCTCGTACCAGGCCATCGCGCGCGCCATCGGACGCCCCCGCGCGACCCGGGCCGTCGCCCGCGCCTGTGCCACGAACCCGGTCTGTCTCGTCATCCCGTGCCATCGCGTGGTGCGCGAGGACGGTGCGTTAGGCGGGTACCGCTGGGGCGTGGAGCGGAAGCAGGCGCTGCTCGATCGCGAGCGCGATGTCGCGACGGCTCAGGGCGCCAGCCAGTAACTCACTTTCAGGGCGAGGAAGTTGTCGCCCGCCGCTCGGAAACTGTCCCACAGATTCGAAGGCCCCACGAGCACACCCCGGGTGTCGGACGTGAAACGGTTCTGCTGCCACACCAGGAACAGCGTGCTGCCGGGCCGCCATTCCCAGCGCAGCACCAGGTTGCTGCGGAACGACAACACGTTGAAGTCGGGGTTATCGATGGCGCGGCGATACCCGTTCGCATCCTTGACCGTGTAGTTCCCGGCGGCGTCGCGGACCAGGCTGGGCGTCAGCGTCGCATCGCGGGCATACACGGTGAGGTCGGTCGAGCGGCCCCGGGCGAGCGCTCCGATCCCGTAGTAGCGCCCGCTCGCGGCGAAGGGCTCGGCGTACAGCTCGATCGTCAGCTCGGGGGTGAGGGTGTAGGTCATCCGCAGCTGCGTCGACACCGTGCTCCGATCGATGGTGCCGAACACGTAGCGCTGCCCGTAGGTGGCCGGCCCGCCGGAGTCGAGTGTCGTGATGTATTGTCGCGAACCGATCTCCCGCGCGTAGCTCGGCGTCGCGGACAGCTCGATCCGGCTGGTGGGCCGGATCGACAGACTGCCGCTCACCCGCGTTGCTTCTCCGCTCAACGCATCCTGTCCATGGCTCGCGCGGATGTTCCAGGCCGTCTTCGCGCCGAAGCCGTTCGCGAGACGCACCCCGCCCTCCCAGGATCGGGGCGTCGCCATCAGGGGACCGCCGCGCGTCAACGCGTGGTCCAAGGACGGCCACGACTCGTCGACATAGCCGCTGAGTACCCAGTAGTTCTTGAACGTCACGTCGGCGACTTGCTCGGCGATCGCGTACTGCCGGATGCCGCCGAAGTCCCATTCGGCATTCGTGAAGCCGCCGAACCCGTAGCTCTGGTACCAGCGACCCGGCCGCGTCTCGCGATACCTTATGTTGGCGTAACCACTCCGACCGTCGGCGTTGAACAGGCGGCCGACGTCGTTCAGCTCCAGGCCGGGGGACTCGATCCCGAAGCCAACGTCGTAGAGCCAGTGCCCGCCGGTTTTCGAGAGACCGAGCCCGCCGGTGTACCCGCCGAGCGCGGTTCGAGCGGAGTCGACCCGCACGTAGCCGGCGTCGGGCCGCTGGTAGAAGTGCGCCGGGCTCTGCTGGATCCCGATCAACGCCGCCGCATCCCCGCTGACCACGCTGAATCCGGCGTAGCCGCTCACGTTGTACACGCCCCCGCCCCAGCGCAGCACGGCGTCGACGCCTCCGGTGAACGCCTGGCGATCGAGCAGGGTCGCGAGGGGAGACCCCGCCGCCTCGTCACGCCGCACCGCGGTCAGCGTCGCGCCGATCGTCGAGGCGTCGGCGCCGAACTGCTGCTGCACGCGCACGACGCCGAATCCCGTCGGCGGGGCGACTTCGGTGCGTCCGGAGACCGCGCCCGTCGTGTCATAGGTACGGGCGAACTCCCGACCGGTGATCGCCGCCAGCGTACCCACCGACAGCCCGGACGCCAGCTGACCCGTCAGCTTCCCGGCCGCGAGGATCGTCGAATTGCCCGGGTAGTCCACGAAATCCCCGCTGGCGTCACCGCGCGGCGGCGCGCCAATGCGCCGGGAGTAGTAGTAGCTCGGGCCGTTGCCGCGCAGCAGCTGGTCGCCCTCCAGGAAGAACGGCCGCTTCTCGTCGAAGAACACCTCGAACGCGGAGAGATTCACGACCGCCGGGTCGGCCTCCACCTGGCCGAAGTCCGGATTGACGGTGGCGTCGAGCGTGAGATTCGGCCCGAACCCCATCTTGAGGTCCGTGCCGGCGCGCGCCGCGAGATTCCGCCCGTCGTCGAACGGATTCGCCCGGTTGCGGTTGCCCGTGACGGTCGCGCTTCCCGCGGTGTAGGGCAGCAGCTCGAGCCGCCGCGACGGCGCGATACCCCGGATCCCCACCAGATCGCCCATCCACGAGCTCCACCCGGTTCGATTCTGGGGTACCGGAATCCAGAACACGTCTTCGTTGCGGGCCGGGATCCAGTGGTCGGCGTTGAAGCCCCAGACCTGGACGTCGGAGCGGTTGAAGCGTAGCTGGGAGAAGGGGATCCGCATCTCCGTCGTCCAGCCGAGGCTGTCGATGACCGCCTTCGCTTCCCACACGGGATCGAACGTGGGATCGATGTCGTATTCGTTGTCGCGCGGGTGGTACCAGTCCATCCGTACACCCGTCGCCGTCACGCCAAACGAGTAGGCGGTCCGTCGATCGTGATAGGTGTCGAGCGACACCCAGAGATGCTCCGCCTGGGCGGTGTTATCGCGCCGGCTGAGCGGGGCCTGGATGTGGGCGGGGTCGCGGGCGTAGAGCCGCGCGCCGACGTAGAGCGCGTGGTCGTCGTAGAGAATGGCGATGCGCATGCTGTCGGTCGGCCGGCCGCCTTCGACCGGCATCTTCTCGACGAAGTCGTCGATCCAGCGCGCGCTCACCCACGCGGCATCGTCCAAGCGGCCGTCCATATGGACCGCTCCGGGGGGCACGCGCACCGCCATCGCCTGCTTGTGGGGTGGTTCGGCGTAGGGATGCGGCCCCGGTGGGGCTTGCGACGCGGCACCCCGCCCCGCGAGCATGGCGAGGACGGCGAGCGACCAACGGCAGGGGGAGCTCAGGGCTGCTTTCGCACGACCCGCCAGCGACCCTTTTGCACGTCCCGGGTCTGTTCGTGGACCGAGGAGTACGTGCCCTCCAGCGTGTCGCTGCGCAGACGTCCGATGAATGTCGTATGGAGCGTACAGCCGCAGCTCGGATCGGGGTACGGGTCCAACGCGCCACTCACCTGCCCGCCCGAGACGCGCACGAAGCGGATGCTGAGCGGCTGGGAGGTGGGTGCCTGCGTCGCGCTGGGCTGCATCGGCATGTTGCCCTGGCGGGTCGTCCACTGCGGTGTCATGACGACGTCGCCTGTCGCGCTGTCGGCCCCGGCGACGAGCTTGAACACGATGCTGCCGCTGCGGCCCGACTCCACGCTCGAATAGTCACCGTACCATTCTCCGGCGAGCTGGGAGATGTCGGCGTCACGGCCGACCACGGGCACCGGAGTTTGCGACCCGCCGCAGCCCACGAGGACCGCGGCAAGCAGGACGACGGGGAGTTTCGGACGTACGGTCATCGCGAGCCTCGAGCAGTGTCGGGTCGTGCTTCTAGACGCATGCCGCGCGGGGAAGGTTGCACTGGATGGTGGAGTGGATCGCCGTCGGGGTCCAGTCGCCCCCCATCACATCTGACCGAATCCGGACGCCTATGGCGCGGTCGATGGCCGGCAAGGCCGCGTCAGGGCCGCCACGAGCCCGCCAAACGCGTCCTGACCTTCGCGCGCCATGGTCGCTCCTGGTTGCCTGCCAAAAGATACGCCGCATGGTAAGTTCTGCGTCGTGCTGGCCTCCGTCCGCTCGATCGTACGCGCGATCGGCATCACTGTCGTCCCGGAGGCGACGCGCCTCGACGAGAAGGAATGGTCGGCGATCGAGGAGACGGTCGCCGCTGCCCTGGCCGCTCGCCCCGCCGCCTTGCAACGGCAGTTCCTGCTGTTCCTCCGAATCGTCGAGTGGCTGCCGGCGCTCCGCTACGGACGGCGGTTCACGCGGCTCGATCCTCCGCGGCGCGCGCGGTTCCTGGCGGGTCTGCAGGACGCGCCGCTGCTGCTGGTGCGGCGCGGCGCGTGGGGGCTGCGCACGCTGCTCCTCATGGGCTATTACGGCCGTGCGGCGGCGGCCCGCGAGATCGGCTACCGCGCCGATCCGCGCGGCTGGGGTGCGCGGCGGGCCGGCGTGTGACCTCCCGGTCCTACGACGTCGTGATCGTCGGCTCGGGAGCGGGCGGCGGCACGGTCGCCCAGGGACTGGTGCCGCTGGCACAGGCCGGCCGCCGGGTGCTGGTGCTCGAGCAGGGACCGCGCTTCGCGGACGACGAATTCACGGGACGCGAGCTCGAGATGGCGGGGGCGTTGTACCACGACGGCGGCGGATTTCTGAGCGCCGACGGCACCATGACGCTCGCGTTCGCGCACGGGTATGGCGGCTCCACCATCGTGTATACCGGCACCTCGCTCACCCCGCCGGAGCGCGTCATCGCGCGCTGGGCCGTGCCGGGGCTCGACCACGCCGATCTGCTGCGGCGCTCGCAACGCTACCTCGGAGAGAACAACGTCCACCGGCTCCCGGCCGAGGAGTTGAACGACAACAACCGGCTGTTCGAGACCGGCGCCCGGGCGGCGAGATATGCGGTCGAGCAATTCCCGGTGAACGTCAGCGGATGCCGGGGCTCCTCGCTCTGCAACCTGGGCTGTCCCAACCAGGCGAAACAGGGAACGAACCGCGTGCAGCTCCCGGCCGCCGAGCGCGGCGGTGTTGAGGTTGTCACCCGAGCCGAGGTCGTGCGGATCGCGGCGGATCGCACCCTCACGGTCCGAGTGCGAGAGCGCCCTGCCGGCGCGAAGGGCCGGCCTTCCGAATGGCCGGCGGGTGAGTACCGCGTGGAGGCGAAGATCATCGTGTGCGCGGCCGGCGCGCTCGGAACGACTCCGCTGCTGCTCCGCTCCCCCCTCCCCGCTCCCCGCTCCCTCGGGGACGGATTCACTTGCCACCCCGCGCTGATTCTCGTGGGGGAGCACGCGACCCCGATCACCAATGACGTCGGACATCCCAAGAGCTTCTTCGTGGACCGGGCGGCCCAAGAGGGGTTCGTGCTGGAAACGTGCATGTACTTCCCCTTCACCACCGCCAAGGCGTTGACCGGATTCGGGGCCGGACACAGCGCGATTATGCGCGCGTTCCCGCGGCTGCAGCAGATCCTGGTGCTGTCCGTGGATCATGCCCGGGATGGCAACCGCATCGGCATCGACCGGAACGGGCAACCGGTGGTGCGGTACCGCTATTCGGAGGAGGCGGTGGCGGGGCTGGTGCGGGGGAATCGCGCCGCGGCCCGCGTCTTCTTCGGGGCCGGCGCCGTGCGCGTGCACGCCCCGTTCGCCGATCCGCCGCTCATCGAGGCGCGCGACGCCGGGCGGCTCGACACGCTCATCGATGCGCGACACTGGAAGCCCGGAAAGCAGGCGATTTCTTCCGCCCATCTCATGGGCGGTTGCCGCATGGGCGCCTCAGCGGCCGACTCGGTCACCGACTCCTGGGGCCGGGTGCACGGCATCCCGTGGCTGTTCGTCGCCGACGCCTCGCTCTTCCCCGATGCCCTCGAGATCAACCCCTACCTCACGATCATGGCGCTCGCCGACCGGGTGGCGGAGGCCGTGCGGCGCGACGTCGCGGAGCTCGGGGTCTAACCGAAGCGGCTCAGGCCCGCCACGGCTGGGACGGCCGGCCCCGCATCTCGCGGTAGAACAAGTGCTGATCGAGCCACCGTGCCTCGCTGCGGCGCCCGGCCGACGCCTCGGCGGCGGCGGCCGGCGTGGCCCGCCCGATGAACTCCACCGCCTGGGTCACCACCGTCGGGGTGCGGACGATGAGCTTGTGTCCCAGGCCGTCGGTCCGGACCAGGCGCGCCCCGGGCCAGGCCATGGCGATCGCCTCCCCGTCGGACAGCGGCACGACATCATCGTCGCGGTCATGCACGATCAACAGCGGGGTGTCCATGCGACGCGCCATGGTCGGCACGTGGAGCGCCTCCCAGGCCAGCCCCAGCCGCCGCTCGCTGCGCACCTTCATCCGCGCGACGGTGTCGTCCCGCAGTCCCAGGGCGAGCGCGAACTGCCCGACCCACGCCGGCGGATCGGCCGCGGGAGCGATGAAGGCGGCGCGCGGCACGCGCAGCCCCCAGTGCATGGCGAGGGTCGTCGCCGAGCCGCCCATCGAGTGGGTGATCACCCCGGCGGCGGGCCCCACAGTATCCACCACCGCCATCAGCGTGCGGGCAAACTGCGGCATGGACGACAGGCGGCCGTCCGACGCGCCGTGGCCCGGAGCATCGTGGGTCACGACCTGATACCCGGCGGCGAGGAGCGCCGGGACGAACGCCGCCAGGCGCGCGCCGCGCGATCCCCAGCCGTGCACGAGGTACACCACCGGTCCGTCTCCCCACGTCCATGCGGCGATCCGCGCCCCATCGACGCGCACGGAGAACGGACGGGCGCGCTCGATCGTCTCGCGCTGCTCGGGTGTGAGTCGCGTGCGGGGGGGCATGAAGAACACCAGCTCCGCCACCCGGGCGGCCTGGGCGGGGGAGACGAACTGCAGTGTGCGGAACGCAGCAGCCAATGGGCGCATCAGAATCTCCTAACGGTTGTGCTCGGCCGGAACCGAGGCTGCGTGCAACAGGGCGTCAAACGCCCGCCGGGCACGCGCTTCGGCCCGCGGGTCGCGCAGCAAACGCGACGCGTGGTGATAGGCCAACATGACCCCGTACAGGTCCTGGGCGAATTGCTCGGGATCGGCGACGTTATGAAACGCACCAGTCTGGATTCCCAGTTCCATCGAGGTCGCGATCACGCCGAGCCACTGTCGCTGGAAATGCACCAGCCGATCGCGAACCGGACCCGGACGATCGTCGAGCTCGACCGCCGCCTGGACGAAGAGACATCCACCCGGGAGCGGACTCGACTGCGACCACTCGAGCCAGTGCTCGAACAGCGCGCGCATCCTCGGCGCGCCGCGTGGCTGAGCGAGGGCCGGACGAATGACGCGCTCCACGAACACGGCCGCGCCGTGCTCGAGCACCTGCAGCTGGAGCGCCTCTTTGGAGTGGAAGTGGGCGAAGAGTCCGCTCTTGGAGAGGCGGAGATCGCCGGCGAGCGCGCCGATCGTTAGACCTTCGAGACCGACTTCACTCGCCAAACCCGTAGCCCGTTCCAGGATCGCCTGGTGGGTCAGCTCGCCCTTGCGCATCATGAAGATTAGCACGAACGTTCGTTTCAGTCAACGAATTGTGCGAAGTCAATACCCATCAATATGATACAGCATGGAGGTTCATGATCTGACGCGGCGGCGAATCAACCTCGAAGCACTGGGTGACGCCGTGCGTCCGTTGCGCTCTCTCGGCGATCTGCTGGACTGGGCGCGTCATCTGACGCCTCCCGTGCCGTCACCACTGGTCCTGACGCAGGACGAGTACACCCATGACGTTCTGGTGCCCTACCCCGGCGGATATTGGCTCGACTTCGATACGACGTGACTGGGTGCCCTGACGGCGGTCGCCGTCTGGGATCATCAGCCGAGCCCGCGTGAGCTGCTCGACGCCCGACTCGCGCGCGGGTGGCGACCCACTCCCAGCTCCTTGAAGGGTGGCGACAAGGTGCTGGGCTATGCGGCGTGTGTGTTCGAGCAACCCCATGGGTTGGGGTAGGCGCGATCTGATCGCGGCCCGCTAGTTTTCCTCGATGCCCGCCCCCCTCGACCCCATTCTCCGTCCCGCGTCGGTCGCCGTCATCGGCGCCTCCCGCCGTCCGGACACCATCGGCCACGAAGTGCTCGCCAACATCGTGCGCTACAGCTTCACCGGCGCCGTGTACCCTGTGAACCCGTATGCCACGGCGGTGCACTCCATCAAGGCCTACCCGTCGGTTGAGGCGATCCCCGATCCGGTCGATCTGGCGGTGATCGTCGTACCCAAGGACAGCGTCCTGCAGGTGGCCGAGGAATGCGGCCGCAAGGGTGTCCGCGGCCTCGTGGTGATCTCCGCGGGCTTCAAGGAGGTCGGCGAGCCGGGGGCCGCGGCCGAGCTGCGTCTCATGGAGATCGTGCGCCGCCACGGCATGCGGATGGTCGGACCGAACTGCATGGGCGTCCTGAACGCGGATCCCGCCGTGTCGCTCAATGCGACGTTCGCGCCCACGATGCCGCCGTTCGGGCATGCGGCGTTCGTGTCGCAGTCGGGGGCGCTCGGCATGAGCGTGCTCGACTACGCGAAGGACTACGGCATCGGGATCTCCCAGTTCGTCTCCGTCGGCAACAAACCCGACGTGAGCGGCAACGACCTCCTGCTCCAGTGGGAGCACGACGACGCCGTCGGTGTGATCCTGATGTACGTGGAGAATTTCGGCAATCCACGCCGGTTTCTCGAGATCGCCTCCCGCATCGCGAAGCAGAAACCGATCATCGCGATGAAGTCGGGGCGCTCCAAAGTCGGCGCCCGGGCGGCCGCCTCCCACACGGGCGCGCTCGCGGCGAGCGACGCCGCCGTGGACGCGCTCCTGACCCAGGCGGGCGTGTTGCGGGCCATTTCCATGGAAGAGCTGTTCGATATGGCGATGGCGTTCAGCGGTCCGCCGCTCCCGCGATCGCGGCGCACGGCGGTGCTCACGAATTCCGGCGGCCCGGGCATTCTCGTCGCCGATGCGCTGGAGCCGCAGGGCCTCGAGCTCGTGGAGCTCGCCCCCGAGACGACCGCCCGGCTGAAGCCGTTATTCCCCCCCGAAGCCAGCCTGCGCAACCCGCTCGACATGATCGCCTCGGCCACCGCCGCGGATTACCGCGCCGCGCTCGACATCGTGCTGTCCGATGCCAACGTGGATTCGGCCGTCGCGATCTTCGTGCCGCCTCTCGGCATCCGCGCCGAAGATGTCGCCGAATCGATCGGCGCCGCGGCGCGGGGGCACCCGGCGAAACCGGTGTTGGCGGTGCTGATGGGCCGCGAGGGCCTCCCCGAGGGAAAGGCCGAACTGCACCGGGCCGGGATTCCCGCCTACATCTTCCCCGAATCCGCGGCCCGGGCGCTGGGTGCCCTGCGGCGGCTGCGCGAATGGCGCGCGCGCCCGAGCATCGCTCCCAAGCCGCTCGAGGTGAATCGCGAGCGCGCCGGCCGGCTGTTCGCCCAGGCCCGGGCCGCCAAACGGCGCAAGCTGTCGGAGCTCGAGGTCATGGGTGTGCTCCACGCCTACGGCATTCCCGTGGCCCCCGCGCGTCTGGCGAAAGATCCGGAGGACGCGGCCCGCGCGGCAACTGAGATCGGCTATCCAGTGGCGCTCAAGATCGTCTCGGCCCAGATCATCCATAAGACCGAGGTGGGTGGTGTGCGTACCGGCATCGATACCGCGGTCGAAGTCAAATCCGCCAGCGCGGAGATGCTGAACGGCGTAGCCCGCGCCGCCCCGCAAGCAACGATCGACGGGATCCTGGTACAACGCATGGTGCCGGGCGGTCGCGAGACGATCGTGGGGGTGAGCCGCGACCGCGCCTTCGGGCCACTCGTGATGTTCGGGCTGGGGGGGATTTACGTCGAGGCGCTGCAGGACGTCGTGTTCCGCATCGCCCCGATCGGACCGCTCGAGGCGCACGACATGTTGAAGGGCATCCGGGGCGTGGCGATTCTCGAAGGGGTCCGGGGCGCTCCCCCGGTCGACTTTGCGGCGCTGGGAGAGATCCTGCAACGGGTGGCCCAGCTCGCGACCGACTTCGAAGAGATCGCGGAGCTGGACATCAATCCGCTGCTGGGCCTCCCCCAGGGGGCCATGGCCGTGGACGCCCGGATCCTGCTGGCGGAGAACCCGCCGGCCTGAGGGGCGCCGCCGGCCCTACTGCCCTGCCGCCGCCGAGGTCGTCGTCCCGGCGTGCTTCTGGAACCAGCTCATCATGTAGAGCTGGGTCCGCATGAAGTTGGTCGGCTTCGAGCCGGTGCCGTGGTACTCCCCGTTGAACCGCAACATGACGGTCTCCACCCCCCGGTACTTCAGGGCGGAATAGAATTCCTCGGTCTGCGGAATCGGCGTGCGCAAGTCGAGCTCGCCCGTCATGAGCAGCGTCGGGGTCGTCACGTTGCCCACGTACATCAGCGACGACTGCTTGAGCCACTGGTCCGGCTTCTCCCAAAACGGCGCGTCGAAGAAGTTGTAGGTAAACAGGGGAATGTCGGTCTGGCCCGCCATGCTGATCCAGTCGATCACCGGGCAGCGCACGGCCGCCGCCGCGAAGCGGTGCGTGTGGCCGATCACCCACGAGGAGAGCACCCCGCCTCCCGAGCATCCGGAGACGTACATGCGCGTCGTGTCCACGGAGCCGCGGCCGATGACCGTGTCCACGCCGGCCATGAGATCGTCGTAATCCACGCTCGGGTACGCGTGGAAGATCGCGTTGCCGAACGCCGAGCCATATCCCGTGCTGCCGCGCGGGTTGACGTACAACACCAGGTAGCCATTGGCGGCGAAATTCTGGAACATGTAGCTGAACCCGACGTTGTACATCCCGTGCGGGCCGCCGTGGATCTCGAGGATCAGCGGATACTGCTTCGATCGATCGAAGCCCGGCGGCTTCACGAGCCACGCCTGGACCCGCGCGCCGCCACTCGAGCCGTACGACACTTCCTCGACCTGCGCGAGCCGCATGCGCCCGACGACGTCGGCGTTGACGTCGGTCAGGCGGGCGACCGGATCCGGACGGCGCAGGTTGAAGCGCACCACGTCGGTGGGATGCGTCGGGTCGCTCCAGGTGGCGACGGCGTTGAGATTCTTGTCGAGCGTGCTCAGGCTCAGCACCTGCGGACCCGTCGTCACGGCCCGGGGCACGCCCGTGACGCCGGCGAACCAGACGTTGCGTGCCCCGCGGTCGTCGGCCGAGAAGTACAGCCCGCTGCCGTCCGGCGCCCAGCGCATGCCCGCGGGATCGCGGTCCAGGTCTCCCGAGATCTTTCGCATGCCGCCGCCGTCGATCCCCATCACCCACAGATCGGACGCGCGGTAGCTCGCGTTGGTCGAGTCGTAGCCGGTGAACGCCACCGAGCGACCGTCGGGCGAGATCACCGGAGTGGACCAGACACCGGGCCGCGCCGTCAGAGCCCGGATCGCTCCGCCCGCCACATCCACGAGATAAATGGCCGAGGCCCGGTAGTTGCGGTCGGCCGCGGGGTCTTTCAGCCCGTCCACCACGATCGACTTCCCATCCGGGGTCCAGTCATAGCCCACGCCGATCGCCAGGCCATCGAACCGCGCGCCCACGTTCCAGTCGCCGCTCGTGAGCTGGCGCGGAGTACCGCCATCGGCCGACACCAGGAACAGGTGCAGGTAGCCATCCTCCATGAACCCGCGCCGGTCCTGGCGGTAGTGCATTCGGTCCACCACCCGCGGCGCCGCGGTCCACGAGGCGCCGGTGGGCGCGGTGGGCATGCTGATGGTCCACGGGGTCGCGTGGCGCACCAGCATCGCGAACGCCAGCCACTTCCCGTCCGGCGACCAGCGCAGATCGCTCGGCGACTCGATCACGCGCGTGATTTGCGAGGTCGCGCCCTCCGCGTCCATCCAGCGGACGAAGACCTGGGTGCCTTTGGGGTCGCCGTCGGCGAAATACGCGATGCGCGTCCCGTCGGGCGACCAGCGCGCGCTCGAGCCCTTGGTGAGGAATCGGTTTCGGGTTCCGTCCGCGTTCATGATCCACAGGGCCGAATCCCAGCGGTCCTCCAGCCGGTTCACCCAGGTGCGGGTGTAGACGATCTGGGCGCCATCGGGCGACACCTGGGGCTCGCTCACCTGCTCCCAGTCGAGGTAGTGGTTCACGGTCAGCAGGGTGTCGGTCGCCGTCTCCTGAGCGCGAAGCCCGGGGGCGAACACGACGGCGGCGAGGGTGAGGACGGCATGCCGGTACATGATGGTCTCCAGTGGCTGACGGCTCGTTACGGTTTCAAGACGATCCACTCGATCTCGTTCAGCAGATTCCCCACTTCCTCGGCAGCGTCGGCCTGAAAGGCGAAGCAGCGGCCGGTGGAATCACCCGCCATCCGCTGCACGCCGTTCAGATTCGCCGTCGCCTCGGGCACCCAGGGCTGGAACGTCGCTCGGGTGCAGAACGCCACATGATAGGGCCGCTCGAGCCGCAACGGCTTGATCTGGCCGAGCCGCACCCGCCGCACCGCCCGCGCCGCGGCCGCGCGGATCTGCCGTTGCACCACCGCCGGCGGAAACACGGCGGCCGCGCTGCGACTCTCGGCGATCTTCGTCGTCACGGTCTCCAGATCGCCCAGCATCTCCCGCGTCTCGGCGGTGAGGACGTTGTCCCCGGCGGCGAGCGCCATCGGCACGCCCATCTCCCCGCCGATGAACGCCGCGATCCCCGCCTCGTTCAGCACGTGTCCATTCACCGTGAAGGAGTCGAAGGCGTAGCTGTGCGAGATGATCCCGGGCGTGCCGGCGTTCGCGTGCGCGCCGATGATGAACATCGCATCCACTTTCGGGTTCAGGCCGGTTTCCATCACGTTGGGCTTGGGGTACCCGCGGATCAGGATCGCATCGGGGTCGAGGTCTTCGGGATGGATGTTGCGGAACAGCGTTCCCCCGTGCCCCTCGTTCACGACGAACTGCGTGGCGCCCGCGGCCCGTGCTCCGGCGATCGCCGCGTTGACCTCGTCGGCGAGCTCCCGGCGGAAGGCCTCGTGGGTCGGGTCGTGGCCGCCGCGCGCTTCGGGTCGCATCTCGGTCGCGTTGCGCACCACGGCCGCCAGACCTTCCATGTCGGCCACGATGTAGACCGTGAATCCGTGCGGCTGCATCAGCGCTTCGAGCTTGGCCCGCGCCTGCTGGTACTCGGTCACGCCGTAGTAGGCCTCCGGCGGCGTCGTGTCACGCGGCGGCTGCGGTGGTTGAGCCTGAGTCGGCTGCTGCGCGGCGAGCAGCGCCGGCCACGCCCCGAGCGCCAGGAGGCACAGCGTGCGCGCGTTCAATGGAGCACCACGCGCTCGATAGCGTCCAGCAGGTAGCCCATCTGTCGCGCGTCGTCGGTCGTCAAGGTATACGAGCGCTCACCCGTCTTGGTGAGGCCGGTCCAGCTGAGCGAGTCGAGACCAGCGACCACCGACGCGGGGTAGCTGTGGCGCAGAGCGAACGACACGTGGTACGGCTTGTCGAGCCGGAACGGCTTGAAGCCGCCCCCCATGGCGCGCCGCACCGCCACCGCCGCGGAATCGTGGAGCATGCGTCGGATGCGGGTGGGACTGAACGTGATCGCGGCCATCCGGCCCACCGCATACTTGGTGATGATGCCGATGAACCCCGCCCCCAGGATCTCGCGCGTCTCGGCGATCTCGGCATCGTCGCCCGAGACGAGCGATACGGCCACGCCGTACTCGCTGGCGATCAGCGCGTTGATGCCGACCTCGTTGAGGCTCTTGCCGTTCACGGTGAAGGTGTCGAATGCGAAATTGTGCGCGAGGATCCCGGGATGACCGGGACCCGCGTGGGCGCCGGTGAACATCAGCGTTCCCACCGTGGAATCGATGCCCGTGACCATGACCAGCGGCTTCGGGAAGCCGCGCACCAGGATGGCCCCGGTATCGAGGTCCCACGGCAGGATGTTGGCGAACAGGTTGCCGCCGTGCCCCTCGTTCACCACGAAGGAGCGCGCCCCCGCCAGCCGGGCGCCCGCGATCGTGGCGTTCACTTCACGCGTCAGCAGTCCGCGGAAATGGTCCCAGTAGTCCGGGCTCGTGAGGGTCTTGTATTGCTCGCCTTCGTTGCCCGCGATGACCTCGTGGATGTCCACCACGCTGCCCATGCCTTCCATATCGGGCACGATGAAGACACGGAACCCATGGGGCGGCGGGAGGTGGGGCGGCGTGTAGGGTGTGGACTGTGCGGGAAGCAGGGAGCAGGGAGCGGACAACATCAGCGCGAGGATGGCCAGGCGCATGAGCGTAGACCTCGAAAGAGAGGGGCTGACGCTCAAAGCTGAGGGCTGGCGGCGACTCCCGCTAGCTCATGGGGCTCCCGCCGCCCATTCGATCCCCCCCGCGAGGTGATCGAGGGGCGGATCAGTCCATGTGGACGTTGATGAAGGGAAGGACCCGAAACAATCCCCGATTGTTCCGCGCATTGTTGATGATGCCCAGCTGCACGCCGTGGAGCCCGCTCGCATAGTTGTACAGGCCGATCGTGAGCCCGTGCTGCTCCCCCTTGATCCGGTTGTAGCCGGCCACGGACACCCCGGTCAGATCCCAGGTGCGGGTGCGGATCGGTGAGATGGCCAGACCCTCGATCCACCCGCCCTCGACGTGGACGCCGCCGATCGCCACGCCCCGCAGCCCCTCGTTGCTCACCACGGCAAGTCCGGCGACCGAGAGCCCGGTCATCGTGCCGTTGGTGACGACGGCGAGCCCCGCGGCCGTGATGCCCCGTATCCGGCCGTTCCCGACAACCGCCAATCCGCCCGCGCTCACGCCGTCCACCGCGCCGTTGGAGACGACCGCCAACCCGCCGGCCGAAAGTCCTCCCAAGGAGCCGTTTCCGACGACCGCCAGGCCGCCCAGGTTGATCCCCGTCATGCGCCCGTCGGCGACGGTGCCGAGACCCGAGACGTTGATGCCGAGCATATCCCGGTTGGCGACCACACCGAGGCCAGCGACGTTCAGCCCGCGCATCGATCGATCCGCCACAGTCCCGAGCCCGGAGATGTTGATCCCGTCCATGTCGCCATTGGAGACGACGCCCAACCCCGCGATCGAGATGCCGCGCATGTCCCCATTGGACACGACCCCGAGCCCAGCTAGCGTGAGCCCGCGGAATCCCTGCTCCGCCACCGCGCCGACCACGCCGATGGTGGCGCCGGTGAACCGTCCGCCGACTGGACCCGCGATGCCAAAGGCGAGACCTCTCATCTCCATTGTCTCGTTGTGCTTCGCATCCCAGATC
>JBGQHV010000050.1:0-18209 GCA_041498155.1 Gemmatimonadota bacterium
CAACACCGGCTCATAAAATCCCGACAGCAGCAGCTCCACTCTCCCGTCGGCGGCCAGCCGGCCGATCCGGTCCAACAACGGCGTCGCGTGCGCCTCCAGCCATTCAAGCAGCGGCCCGGACAGATGCAGCGTGATGGGAAAAAACTCACGCTCTCCCAGGCGCTCCAGGAACGGCTGGTACACGTCACGCACATGGGCTTCGAACACGTGGTCGAAGTTCCCGACCGGCTGGTGGAAGTGGACGCCGAAGATGAACCGGACGGGATCCACTCAGTCCTCCGCTGCCCCGTCGGTAAACCCGAGCCGGCGCGCCACCGGCGCCAGCGCCGCGTCCGCCCGCGGTCCCGCGCGGGCACGCACCCGCGCGAGCGCGGTCTGGGCATCGAACGGCACATGGAGCCCCTGCAGCGCCAGGAGATCGGCGAGATCGAGGACGGCTGCGACCGCCCGCGTCGATCGGTCGCGTGCCAGCGACGCCACAGCGCGAACGAGGGCGGTCGCCGCGAGCCGCGAGACGTCGGCCGTTCCCGCCGCCAGCCGGGCGCGCTCGTCCGCTGACAGCCGTCGCCTGATCAGCTCGGCCCGGAGCGCGGCGACGACCGGGGCGCGGTAGTGCTCGGGCAGATCGTCGAGACCGAGACGGACTGCCCCCCCGCCATCCCATGGTGTCACGTCGACGGCGAGCCCGGCTCCCCCCACACGCTCCAACGCGACGCGGAATTGCGTTTCCCGGCCGGTGCGCCGCTGCGCGAGCGTCACGCGATCGCCCCGGAGCTTCACGCGATACCCGGCATCCTCTCCAATGTCCGCCCGCGGCGCCAGCCGGTGCACGACCGCCGCGCCGCCGGCGACGCGCAGCGGCGCTGGGACCTTGGGCTTCACGCTCGCGAGGTAGAGATCGCGCCCGCTGCCCACGCCGGGGGAGGTGCTCTCGGCCCGCCCGAGCCGCTCGAGGAGCCCCGCCTCGAGCCGCGGCGCGTCGAGCCCGGCGAGCTCGACCGCCCGGGCCGCATACCGCAGCACCTGCTGCGCCTCGATCCCGGAGATGTCGTCGAAGAACCACCCACAGGAAGTGAACATCCGCAGCGCGTTCCATTCGAGCTCCAGCAGCTCGGCGGCGCGGACGCGATCCGCGCTGCCGGCCACGAGACGCGCGCGCGCGGCGGCATCTCCCTCGGCCGCTCCGTAGTCCTCACGGACGCGCCAGGGATCACCGAGCAGCGGCTTCCCTTCCCGCTCGAACAGCCCGTGCACCTCGGCGGCGAGCCAATCGAGCGCGTCGCGCAAGGCCGCGCGCCAGCGCATGGGGTGGCCGGCCGAACCCGGGCCCAGACGACAGTCGCAATCGGACCGCCAGCGCTCCACACCGTGAGGGCAGCTCCACGACGACGGGGCGACGAGGCGAACCTCGCGCTCGGCGGGATGGCGGGCGAGCACGGACGCGAAATTCTCGACCCGCACGTCGCCCCGCAGCTCCAGGTGGTGCAGCAGCCAGGCGAGCGCCACTTCACCGAAGCGGTGGTGGTGGCCGAACGTCTCGCCGTCGGTGGCGACGGCGACCAGCGCGCGACGGGCGCCGGACCCGTCGGGCGCGACCATGCGCTCCGCCCACACCCGGGCGTCATGCAGCAGGCCGCCGAACGCCACCCCGTTGGAGATGGCGCCGTCGTAGGTGAAAAGCGCGATGGTGCGGCCGGCGGCGGTGCGGTAGCGGCCCGGGAGTCCGTCCGCCGGCGCCGCTTCGACCTGATGCGGCGCCAGCACCGTGAATCGGATGCCTGCCGCCGCCAGGACGTCCAGCGTCTCATCATCCACGGCGGTCTCCGGCAGCCACATCCCGGCGGGATCGCGCCGAAAGCGGCGGCGGAAATCCGCTATCCCCCAGCGCACCTCGGTGACTTTGTCGCGGCGCGAGGCGAGCGGGAGAATCAGGTGGTGGTAGGGCATCGCCACGGCGTTGCCGTGCCCGAGGCGCTCGGCGCTCTCCCGGTCGGCGGCGAGGACCGCCTCATAGGTCTGCGGCGCTTCCCGCTCGAGCCACGCGAGCAGCGTCGGACCGGCGTCGTAGCTGATGTACGACAGGGTATTGACGATGGCCGCGATCCGTCCGTCGGCGGTGTGACGCCGAGCCGCGACGACGGCGCGATAACACTCCTGCTCGATGCGCTGGTTCCAATCGTGCGCCGGTGCGGCGGATGGCTCCCGCTCCACGGTCTCCAGCCAGGGATCCTCGCGGGGGGGCTGGTAGAAGTGCCCGTGGATCACCACCGAAGGCGCGGTGGTCAGCCGGGCACCCCGGCGGGAGCGCGAATTGCTTCGGCCACGGACTCGAGCACGTCGGGGAACACCGTGTCCCGTTGCCACAGCTCGTCGGCGAGCCGTGCCGCGCCCTCGAGGGCACCGGTCGTGAGACCGGCGAGGAGCCGCTCGGCGTCGTGGCAATGACCGTTGAACCGGCGCTCGGCGTAATCCGGCACCGCACCGGTCGAGAGGATGAACTGCCAGTCGGAGGCCTGGGCGAGCAGCAGCTCGCGCGCGGCCTGCGCCAGGATGGGGCGCGCGGCGGCGACGGTGAGCGCGGCGGGCGCCGCGTTCCAGAACGCCTCCTCGAGCGGCCACAGCCGATCCCAGGTCCACTTCGTCTGTTCGTTCATCCACATGCTGTGATCGCCGTTGACGCCCCACGAGCCCTCGGCCAGGCGCAATCCGTGCTGCGGGGGGTGCTCGGCCAAGTGACGGCCGGCGGTCACCGGGCGGATATCCGGCCGGCGGCGCAGCTCGCGGTAGGTCGCGGCCAGGAAGTCCACGCCTTCGAACCACCAATGGCCGAACAGCTCCGTGTCGAACGGCGCCACGACCATTGCCGCTCCACCGCTCGCCAGGCTCCCCAGGAGGTCGGCGAAATGGCGGCCGTGGTCCGCGGCGCGCTCGCGCGCGCGGTGGGGCTCGTAGGGACGCTTGCCCCCGAGCTCGACATTGCCACCGGTGACCCGCCACAACTTCAGACCGCCGGGCCAGCGGATCTTGTGGAACTCGAGATACCACTCGTCCCCGGGGTAGCCCTGCTGACGGCTCCAGACCTGCAGCGATGAACGCGGATCGCGCACGAGCGCGGCAACGCCCGGACGCGTGCGGGAGACCCGGTAGGCACGGTAGGGCGTCCGCACCGCTTTTTCAGACAGCTCGCCCCCGGGGCCGTGCCGTTCCGCGTCGAACCGCTCGGCGCCGAGGGGGACGTCGCCGTAGGCGCCGAGCGATGCCCCCGCGTGCGCGAGGTGCGCGTCGGTGAAGAAGTAGCGGAACCCGGCTTCCTCCAGGTGCTCCTCGATCCCGGGGCGTTGGCCAACCCGCGGCCGGTAGGCGCACTCGGGCAGCCAGCAGCCAACGGGGTCTTCGCCGAACAGGCGGCGGTGCTCGCTCCGGCCCACGGCGAGCTGCAGCCGGATGCTCTCGTCGCGGCGCAACAGGGGCAGATACCCGTGGGTCGCGGCCGAGCTGATGATCTCGAGCGTCCCGCGGGCGCGCAGCGACCGGAAGCTCGCGATGAGGTCCCCGCCCGTGGACCGAAACAGCTCGCGCAGCCGTTCCATGCGGCCGCGCCAGTAGTCCACCAGCGGCAGCAACGACTGGTCTCCGGTGATGGCGAGCGCCGCGGGCGCTTCGCCGCAGGCTGCGAGGCGCTGATCGAAGAACGCTTCGAGCTCCCGGCCGAAGGCGGGGCTCGCCAGCTGATTGGCGAGGATCGGCGTAATGCCGATGGTGACCGGCGCCGGAATCCCCTCCTGCTCGAGTGCCCGCAGCTGCTCGAGCAACGGGAGGTAGGTATCCAGCGCGGCTTCACACAGCCAGTCACTGCCGTGCGGCCAGCGGCCGTGGTTCAACACGTACGGCAGGTGACTGTGCAACGTGAGGATGAAGTCCATGGTGTCGCTCAACCGCGGGGGCGCGCGTTCAACGCCCGGCGATACGCCGCCGCGTATTGCAGCGTGGACTGGTCCCAGCCGAACCGCGCCGCCATGGCCCGCCGAACCATCGCGCGCCAGACGTCGCGGTCTTCGAACTGCTGCAACACGCGGCGCACCGTGGTTTCGAGCGCGGCAGGCGTGTATTCGTCGAACAGGAAGCCGGTCACACCGTCCTGCACGCTGTCCTGCAGGCCCCCGACGGCGCGGACGATGGGTACCGCGCCGTAGCGCTGGGCCCGCATCTGCGTGAGCCCGCAGGGCTCGTAGAGGGAGGGCATGAGCAGCAGGTCGGCGCCGGCCAGCAGGAGGTGCTCCTGCCGATCGGTGAAGGCGAACTCAGCGACCACCCGCTCCGGGGCGGCAGCCGCGAGGTTCGCCAACGCCTCGTGATAGCGGTGCTCCCCCGACCCCAAGAAGATGAACTGGGCCTCGACCGACTGGAGCAACGGGCCGCCCAGCACGAGGTCCAGCCCCTTCTGCTCGACGAGCCGGGCGCTCATGCCGAATACCGGGATGTTCGCCTGCGCCGGCAGGTCATACGCGCGTTGCAGCGCGGCCTTGCAGCGTCGCTTGCCGCTGAGGTCTTCGGCGGAATAATTGGCGGTGATGTGCGGGTCGGTTTCCGGGTTCCAGGCCTGCTGATCGATCCCGTTCAGGATTCCCTGCAGCCGGTCGCCCAGCGCGGTGAACGTGTCGTGCAGACCGAACCCGCCCGTGGGCGTGCACAGCTCCCGCGCGTGCGTCGGGCTCACCGTGATGACGATGTCGGAGAACGCGATCCCACCCCGCAGGATATTGAGGCGATCGTACCACTCGAACGCCTGCTCGGTGTAGAGCTCCTCGGGCAGGCCCAGCTCGGCCATCGTCTCGCGAGGGTAGTGCCCCTGGAATCCCGCATTGTGCACCGACAGGACGGTCGCGAGCCCGTCATGAAACGGCAGGCCGGCGAACACCGTGCGCAGATAGACCGGCGCGAGGGCGGCGTGCCAATCGTGGGCGTGCAGCACCTGCACACCGGGGGCGATGGCGGGGAGCGCCGACACCGCGGCCTTGCAGAAGAACGCGAACCGGATCGCGTTGTCCGGATAGTCGCCGCCCGAATCGCCGTAGATCCCGCTGCGGTCGAAGAAATCCGGATGCTCGATGAAGAACACGTGCGGGCCGGCGGACTGGTCCGCCAGACGGTAGACGTATGCCCATTCCGTGCGGGAGCCGACACTCACCGAGAACTGGTGGCCGACGCGCTCGAGCGCCGGGCCCGACTCGCGCACCGTCCGGTAGAGGGGCATGACCACGGTGGTCGGCGTGCCGGCGGCGTGCTGGGCCGAGGCGAGACCGTTCACCGCCTCGCCCAGCCCGCCGGTCCGGGCGAACGGCCAGTACTCGGCCGTGAGGTGGACGGATGGGATACGGTCGATCGCCGCCGCGGCGGCCGCGGCGCGGCGCGCCGCCGTCGCCTTGACGCGGCCCGACGTGCGTGGGGAGGCTGCCTTCACTCGATCACTTCTCACGGTTCCACTGCCTCTCTGCACCCCAGCGGGGCCCCGGCGCCGATCGGCCCCGCATCATGCGGTCGGCGGATCGTCGCCTACCTCCCCCCGTATGCCCGGAACGTAACACTGGGTCGCGTACTGCTGTACCATGCGGCGTGCCGTGAAGCGCTCCCCCGCCACCCGGAGCGCGTGCTTCATCTTCTCCACCCACCCCAGGGGCACCCCGCGTGGGTCGCGGTTATAGAACAGCGGCACCACCTGGTCCTCGAGCAGGTCGTAGAGCCGGCCCCCATCCGCGATATCGGCGTCCTCGCCTTCCGGGGCGGTGGGAATCGCCCATCCGTTCTTGCCCTCGTACCCCTCGTGCCACCACCCATCCAGCGTGCTGAGCTGCGGCACGCCGTTGAGCGCCGCCTTCATGCCGCTCGTCCCCGAGGCCTCCAACGGCACGCGCGGGAGATTGAGCCAGAGATCCACGCCCTGCACCAGCCGGTGGGCCAGGTGCATCTCGTAGTCCTCGATGAACGCGACACGGCCTTCGAAGCGCGGATCCCGGGTGAACTCGTACACCTTCTGCAGCACCTGCTTGCCGGGCTCGTCGGCCGGGTGGGCTTTCCCCGCGAACACGATTTGTACCGGCCGCCACGGATCGACCAGGAGCCGGCGCAAGCGCTCGACGTCCTGAAAGATCAGCCCGGCGCGCTTGTAGGTGGCGAACCGTCGCGCGAAGCCGATCGTGAGCGCGCGCTCGTCGAGCAGGGTCCCCGCCCCTACGAGGTGCAGCGACTCCGTCTTCCACTGCTCCACCCAGCGTCGCCGGGCGACGTCCCGGATATTGCGCAGCAACAGCGTCTTGAGCTCCGCGTGCATGTCCCACAACGCCGCGTCGTCCAGGGTGAGCACGTTGGGCCAGAAGTCGGGCTCGGCCACGCGCTGGGGCCATTCGGACCCGAAGTGCGAGGCGAACAGCTCGGACAGGTGGTGGGACATCCAGGTCGAGACGTGGGCGCCGTTCGTCACGTGGCCGATCGGGACCCGCTCCGCATCCCGATCGGGCCAGAGGTCGTTCCACAGGCGACGCGAGACTTCACCGTGCAGGCGCGACACGCCGTTGACCTGTCCCGAGAGCCGGATCGCCAACACCGGCATGTGGAATTGGTCGTGATCGTGATCGCGGGAGTGCCCCAGCCCGAGCAGCGCTTCCCGAGTGACGCCCATCTCCTCCCACACGGGCCCGAGGCACTCCTCCACCATCGGGAGCGCGAAGGCGTCGTGGCCCGCTGGTACCGGTGTATGCGTCGTGAACACGCTCGACTTCCGGACCTGGTGCACCGCGTCGGCCCAGGGCGTCCCCTGGTGCACGAGCTCGCGCAACCGCTCGAGCAGCATGAACGCCGCGTGTCCTTCGTTCGCGTGCCAGGTCGCCGGCGCGTTGCTGAGCGCCCGGAGTACCCGCACGCCCCCCACGCCGAGGATCCATTCCTGACTCAGCCGCAGGTCGCCGGCGCCGCCGTAGAGTCGCTGGCACAGGCCTCGGTCGGAGGGATCGTTCTGCGGGAGGTCCGTATCCAAGAGGTAGACCGGGACGCGACCCACCATCATGCGCCATGCGCTCACGCTCACGTCCCGCCCGTGGAGCCGGACGGTCGCGAGGCCGGGCTCGCCGGACGGCCCGAGCACCCGGTCGAGCGGTGTCAGACTGGCGTCGAATGTCTCGTCGGCGCTCTCCTGCCAGCCGTCCAGCCGCAAGCGCTGGTCGAAATACCCCCTGGTGTAGAGCAGCCCCACCCCCACCAGCGGAATGCCCAGATCGGAGCAGGCCTTGCAGTGATCCCCCGCCAGCACGCCCAACCCGCCGGAGTAGATCGGCACCGAATTGTGGAGTCCGAACTCGGCGCAGAAATACGCGATCGGCCGATCGGCCAGATCCGGATAGGTCGTGGCGAACCAGGTGCCGTCGCGCGTCGCCTCGCGGGCGAGCTGCTCCATCACCCGGTCGTAGCGGCTCAGGAACTGCGGGTCCTCGGCGCAGGCGGCGAGGCGAGCGGGATCCACCTTCCACAGCAAGTGAATCGGGTTGTGGCGCGTGAGGTGCCAGAGCGGCTGGTCGATCTCCCGGAACAGCGCGCGCGCCTCGCGATTCCAGCTCCAAGAGAGGTTGTGCGCGATAGCCCCGAGACCACTGATCCGCTCCGGGAGGTACGAGATCTTGCTGCCGAGCGACGTCATTTCACTTCTTTCGGGCGGGGGCGGTTTTCTTGTCGGCCGGCGCGCGGGTCTCGACCCCGTCTTTGGAGACGCGGTGCGATACCAGCGGCAGCGGCCGCTCGACCAACCGATCGCCGATCGCGATCGCGCGGGTCAGGGCGTCGAACCCGATCTGGATGCCGGCCGGGTCGCGCGCGAACACCGAGGCGATGGGTTCGCCGGCGAGCACTTTGTCGCCGGGTTTCACGGTGATCACGAAGCCGACGCTCGGATCCACCGTGTCTTCCACCTTGGTGCGGCCGCCACCCATCGCGACGATGGCGCGCCCGATGGTGCGCGGCTCGACCCGCGTGACGACCCCGGTCTCCTTGGTAGCGTACACTTCCACGGCCTGCGCCTGCGGGAGACCCGAGGCGTCTTCCACGACTTTGGGGTTGCCGCCCTGCGCCTCGATGATCTGCTCGAACTTCTCGGCGGCGAGGCCGGAGCCGAGCGCGTTCTCCAGCCGCTGGCGCGCTTTGGCGGGCGTGCGCTCTACCTTCGCCATCAGAAGCATCTCCACACCCAGGGCGTAGGTGACCTCCATGAGGTCCGGCGGCCCTTCCCCGCGCAGCGCGAGGATCGCCTCCTCCGTCTCGAGCGCGTTGCCGCAGGCGCGACCCAGCGGGCGGTCCATCGCGGTCAGCAGGGCGATCGTGGGGCAGCCGCGATCCTCGCCCAACGCGATCATGGTGCGGGCGAGCTCCAGCCCCCGCTCGGTCTCGGGGAGAAACGCACCGCTGCCGTGCTTGACGTCCAGGACGAGGCCGGTGAGCCCTTCGGCGAGCTTCTTTGACATGATGCTGGCGGAGATGAGCGGAATCGCCTCGACCGTGGCGGTGACGTCGCGCAGGGCATAGAGCCGCTTGTCGGCGGGCGCGATCTCGGGCGTCTGGCCGATCAGCACCGCGCCGAGCTTCTGGATCTGCGCTTTGGCCTCGGGGAGCGAGAGATCGGTGCGGAAGCCGGGGATGGCCTCGAGCTTGTCGAGCGTGCCGCCGGTGTGCCCGAGTCCGCGCCCCGACATCATCGGCACCGCCACGCCGCACGCGGCGACGAGCGGCGCCAGCACCAGGGAGACTTTGTCGCCGACGCCGCCGGTAGAGTGCTTGTCGATGCGCGGCGTGCTCCAGCCTTCGAAGTTGAGCCGCTGCCCCGAGGCGATCATGGCATCGGTGAGGGCCGCGAGCTCCGAGCGATCGAGCCCGCGCCACATGACGGCCATGAGGAGCGCGGACATCTGGTAGTCGGGAATCCGGCCGGCGGTGTAGCCAGCCACGAGCGCCGACCATTCCTCCGGTGTGAGCGCGCCGCCGTCCCGCTTGCGCTCGATCAAGGGCACCACCAACATTAGGCACCACCTCCCTGCGAATTGCGATGCGCCACACCGCGCCGCTCGCCACACTCTTGTTGTTCGCCGCGCCCCTCGCGGCGCAGGTTACGATCGCGCAACACGTCGCGCTGGGAGATAGCGCCCGCGCCGCGTTGCACTCCGAGGAAGCGCTGCGGCACTACCAGGCGGCCGTCGACCTCATCCAGCGGGAGGTCGGCCCCCAGCTCCAGGCGGTCGCCGGCGTCCACCCGATCAACCCCGAGTACTCCCAGGCCTACTGGAAATCGGCCCGCGAGATCGCGGACGTCGCCAAGCAGCTGCTGGGCGATTCCCTCAAACAGCGGCGCGACAGCCTGTACTCGCTGGGCCGGACCTGGGCGGAGCAGTCGATTCTGTTCGACTCCTTGAGCGCGGACGCCCACTTCTCCCTGGCGCTGGTGCTCGGCCGGCTGTCCCGTACACGCGGTGGGAAGCAGCGCGTGGCGTTCGCCAAGATCATTTACGACGAGGCCGCGCGGGCCGTCCAGCTCGATCCCCGCCACGACGGCGCCTACCACATCCTCGGCATCTGGAACGCCGAGGTGAAACGGTTGTCGGGCTTTACGCGCTTCTTCGCCAAGACGCTGTTCGGCGCCGGCTTCATGGACCGCGCCTCGTGGGACAGCGCGGTCGCCAACATGGAGCGCGCCGTTTCGCTGAATCCGCAGCACGTCTATCACCGGCTCGAGCTGGCGGGCGTGTACGTGGACGTCGGCCAACCCGCCAAAGCGATGGAACAGCTGGAAACCATCGAGCACCTGCCGGTGGGGGATCCGATGGACCCGTACTACAAGCGCGTCGCGGCGGAGGCACTGACGGAGCTGAAGAACGGGAAGACCGACGACGCGCAGGACCGGTTGCGCAAAGGCTAACGCCGCATCGCCCGCTCGACGTCGCGGGTGGTCCGCGGCGCGCCGGCCGACAGCCACTCGCCGCCCGTGGGCGTGACCAGCACGTCGTCTTCGATCCGTACGCCGAGCGCCTCGTCCGGGAGGTAGATCCCCGGCTCCAGCGTGAATACCATGCCGGGCGCGAGCGGCGTGGAGTAGTCGCCGACATCGTGCACGTCCATCCCGATCCAGTGTCCCAGCCCGTGGATGAAGTAGGTGTCGCACGACTTGTCGCCGCACACCGAGCCGGAATGCGCGCGCATGTAGCTGCGGGCGATGCTGTCGAGCGTCGCCAGCCTTACGCCGGGCTGCACGGCGTCGAACGCCGCTTGCTGGGTGGCGAGCACCAGATCGTAGACCGCCTTCTGGCGTGAGGTGAATCGCCCGTTGACGGGCCAGGTGCGCGTGACGTCCGCGGTGTACTGCCCGTATTCGGCGGCCGCATCGATGACCACCAACTCCCCGTCCTGGGCGCGGCGGCGGTTGGTGTCGTAGTGCAGCGTCGTCCCGTTCGGGCCGCTGCCCACGATGGATGGGTAGCCGAGCCGGTCGGCCCCCTGGCGCCGCACCTCACCCTCGAACGCCGCCTCGACCTCGTACTCGAAGATGCCGGGTCGCGCGGCGCGCATCGCGGCCAGGTGCCCCTGGACGCTGATGTTCACCGCCAGGCGGAGCCGGGCGATCTCATCCGCATCCTTCACGAGGCGCAGCGAGTCCACGATCGGCCGCAGGTTGCGCACGTCCCGGCCCGCGGTGGCGAGCTCGACCAGGCGGCGCTCGTCTTTCGTCGTGACGTCGAGCGGGACATAGAGCGGGCCGCGGGCGCGGACCTGGGCGAGCCGGAGGCGCCGCTCGAGCGAGTCGGTGGGCAGGACCATGGCGATGCCGGTGAGCCGGGCGGCGGTGCTGTCGGGCCCCAGGCGCACTCCGGTCCAGCGCTCCTGCGCCGGATTGCGCGCGGGGAGGAAAAGGATCGCGTCGGTCGAATCCGGGCCCCGGGCGCTCAGCAGCAGCCAGGCGTCCTCCGCCTCGAGCTCGGTGAAATAGAAGAAGGTGTTGTGCTGGCGGAAGTCGTTGTCCTGGACGTAGTCGGTTTCCAGGTCGCGCTCGTGCGCCGCCGGGATCAGCACCACGCCGCGCCCGATCCGGGTCAGGAGCGCGTGGCGGCGCGCCGCGGTGGCGGTCGTGTCGATCGGCCGGCCCATCCCGGGGAGGGCGGGCACCAGGCGCCAGGCGCCCAGGGGGCCGGCCGACAGGGCCGGGGCGGAGCGATCCTGCGCGCCCAGCACATGGGCGGCGACGCAGAAGAGGGCGAGAACGCGCATGGCGACGAAGCTACCCCGGCCGGAAACCCCCGGCAACTTGACGCACGGCGCGCGCGGTCGCCATTGTATGCGGCATGACCATCTCATCGGCCCTCACCCACGCCGAATCCGAGCGTCTGGCCGCGCGCATCGCGGAGCTGGAGCACGAGCGCAAGCACCTGCTCGCCGTCATCGAGATCCTGAAAGAGATCTCGGGCTCACTGCATTTCATCGACATCCTGCAGTCGATCGCGCGCAAGCTGGGTGAGTCGTTCGGCCTGGACCGCTGCTCGATTTTCCTCTCCGAGCGCGGCGGGACGCACGTGCGGTTGGTGGCGTCCTACGAGGACCCCACGATCCGCAATCACCTGGTGGATCTCGAGCGGTATCCGGAGCTGAAGCGCGCCATCCATCACGGTGAGACGGTGTTCATTCCGGACGCGATGACCGACCCCACCCTGAAGCACGTGAAGAACGAGCTGTCCAACCGCCGCGTGAAATCGATCACGGTGGTGCCGATCAATTGGCGCGGGGTGGCGATCGGGGCAATTTTCCTGCGTACTTTCCGCGACGGCCCGACCTTCTCCGACGCCGATGTGCGGTTCGTGCAGGTGGTGGCGTCCCTCACGGCCCAGGCGCTGCGCAACGCCCACCGCTACGAGCGCCTGGCGCAGCGCCAGGCGGAGACCGGCGAAGTGATGCGGCGCATGGAGCTCGAGCGCACGGCGCTGCTGTCGTTCCTGCGGCGGCTGATGGAGACCTTCGGGCGCCAGGACGGCGCGTGGGGTGAAGGACTGCTGCCCAAGGCGAGCGCCGAGGAGCTGGACCGGCTGGTGGGTGTCGCCCTCGCGGTGATCCAAGAAGAAGCCCGCGGCCAGTGACCCCCGCGGCGCGCGCCGCCGAGCTCCGGCGGCTGCTCGAGCGGGCGAATTACGCGTATTACGTACTCGATCGCCCCGAGATGTCGGACGCCGAGTACGACCGGCTGTTCCAGGAGCTGCAGGCGCTCGAGGCCGCGCACCCCGAGCTGCGGACCGCCGACTCCCCCACCCACCGCGTCGGCGCCGCGCCGTCCCCGGCCTTCAAGAAGCACCGCCACCTCGTGCCGATGCTGTCGCTCGCCAATGCGTTCGACGAAGCCGAGCTCGCCGCATGGGAAGAGCGCAACGCGCGCCTGGTCGCCGAAGTGGTGGAGGCCGGCTACACCCTCGAGGTGAAGATCGACGGCGCCGCGGTCAGCCTCACCTACGTCGACGGCACGCTCGTCACCGGAGCCACGCGCGGCAGCGGCGTGGAGGGCGAGGACGTCACCCCCAACCTGAAGACGGTCCTCGACCTGCCGCTGCGTCTCCAGGGTACGGGGTGGCCCGAGCGCATGGAGGTGCGGGGCGAGGTGTACCTGTCCAAGAGCCAGTTCGCGCGCGTCAACCAGGAGCGCGCCAAGGCCGACGAGCCGTTGTTCGCCAACCCGCGCAACGCCGCCGCGGGCGCGCTGCGCCAGCTGGACGCGAAGATCACCCGCTCCCGCGGCCTGCGCGTCTTCTGCTTCCACGTCGAAGCCCCGCGCCAGAAGCTGCCGGTCGACACGCAGCACGGTCTGCTGCAGCAGCTCTCCGCCTGGGGATTCCCGGTCGAGCCGCACCATCAGCTGGTCCCGAACCTGGCGGCCGCGCACCAGGCCATCGCGAAGCTGGAGCAGCGCCTTCCCAAACTCGATTACGGCGCCGACGGCGTCGTCGTCAAGGTGAACCGGCTGGCGCTGCACGCGGAGCTCGGCACCGTAGGCGAGCGCGAGCCGCGCTGGGCGATCGCGCGCAAGTTCGCACCGGAGGTGGCGGTCACCACCCTGCGCGAAATTCTGGTCAACGTCGGGCGCACCGGCGCCCTGACGCCGTACGCGGTGCTCGAGCCGGTCGGCATCGGCGGAGTGACCGTCTCGACCGTCACGCTGCACAACTTCGATCAGATCCGGGCGAAGGACGTGCGCGCCGGAGACCTCGTGGAAGTCACGCGGGCCGGCGAAGTGATCCCGCAGATCCTGGGACCGGTCATCAAGAAGGGCCGGCGCCGCCGGCCGCCCTACAAACCGCCCGAGCGGTGCCCGATCTGCAAATCGAAGGTCGAGCACCCGCAGGACGAAGTGGTCGCCTACTGCCCCAACGTGTCCTGCCCGGGGCGGATCCTCGAAGGGATCGTGCACTTCGCCTCGCGCGGCGCGATGGACATCCGCGGCCTGGGGTACGAACGAGTACGGGCATTGCTCAATGCGAAGCTGATCGCCGACGTGGCGGACCTGTACGACCGCAAGAAGATCAACCTGCTACCGCTGCTCTCCCTCGAAGGGTTCGCGGAGAAGTCCGCCCGGCAGCTGGTGGACGCGATCGACGCGTCCAAGCGGCAGCCGTTGTCGACCCTGCTCTATGCATTGGGGATCCGCCACGTGGGCGCCCAGGGCGCACGGCTCCTGGCGCGCCACTTCGGCGCGATGGCGAAACTCGCCAAGGCGAAGGCCGAGGACATCGGGGCCATCCGTGGCGTGGGGCCCGCGATCGCCGAAGCCGTCGCCGGGTTCTTCGCCACGGCGGCCAACCGCAAGCTGATCGAGTACCTCGCCAGGCTCGGGGTCACCATGAAGGAGCCGCAGAGCGCGGCCGGCGGCACCGCTTCCCTGGTCGGACAGACCTATGTGATCACGGGCACCTTGCCCACGCTGTCGCGCGATGCCGCCACGCAGCTCATCGAAGCGGCCGGTGGCCACGTCTCCGACAGTGTCTCGAAGCAGACCACCGCCGTGGTCGCGGGGGAGAGCCCGGGGTCGAAACTGGAGAAAGCCAAGACGCTCGGCGTCGCGGTGATCGACGAAGCCGAACTGTTGCGCCGCGCGACCTCCACGGGCTAAGTTGGCGTCCGCATGACGACGGGTGGACTCACGATCGGCTCGGGTGGCCTGCGCCAGCTGCACGTCAGCCTGGCGCAACACACGCCCGACGCCGCCATCACGATCCTACAGGAAGCGGGCTACGCTTCGGGTGAGGGCGTGTACCAGGCGCTGTGTGGCTGGCTCGGTACGCACGCCGGCACGGAGCACCCCGAGGAGCTGGACGCGGCGAACTTCAGCGGCGCCCTCTCCGACTTCTTCGCGTCGTCGGGGTGGGGCCACGTGACGGTGGCGCCGGTCGGGGGCGCCGCGCTGGCGCTCGATTCGCCCGACTGGGCCGAGGCCGAGCCCGGCAGCGCGCAGATGCCGATGTGTTTCTTTTCGTCCGGCATGCTCGCCGACCTGATGGGCCGCGTGTCGGGTGAGACGGTTGCCGTCATGGAAGTGGAGTGCCGCAGTCGCGGCGATTCGATCTGCCGCTTCCTGTCCGCTTCACCCGCGACGCTGCAGGAGGTGTACGAGAAGATGACCGCGGGCATGAGCTACGCGGAGGCGCTGCAGGGCTAGGCGCTCAGCGGCGCGCGACCGACACTCCCTCCAGCAGCAGCGACGCCGTCCAGCGATTCCCCAGCCAGCGCGCGTCGTTCCCGAAATCCCCGATACGTTGCAGCAGGTCGTATACGTTGCCCGCCACCGCGGCGTCCTTCACGCGGCCCGTGATCGCTCCGCGCTCGACCCGGTAGGCGAGCGCCACGGGATGGCTGAACGCGCCACCGATCACGTTGCCCTGCCCCACACCGATCAAGTCGTCGATGAGCAACCCGTCAGTGATGGCGTCGAGGAGCCCTCCGCCGAGCCGACCGCTCCCCACTCCCCGCTCCCCACTCCCCACCACGAGGCTCGAGTAATCGATGTGCGGCTTGCCGAAGGTGCCGCGGGCCCCATGGCCCGTGCTCACGGTCTGCGCGCGAGCCGCGGTCTCCAGATCGTACACGAAGCCGCGCACGACGCCGCGCTCGACCAGCGGCAGGCGGCGCGACGGCGTTCCTTCATCGTCGCACGGCCGCGATGTCGGATGGCCCGGCACCAGGGGATCGTCAGAGAGCGAGAACCGCTCGTCGAACACCCGCTCGCCCAGCTTGGCGCCGAGCGGCGAGATCCCCTGCAGCACGGTCTTGCCCGACAGCGCCTGCTCCAGCGGGAGCAGGATCGCCGACAGCCCGCTCGGGGTGAACACCACCGGGAGGGCGCCGTCGGGCGGGGTGACGACGCGCACGGCAGGCGTGTAGCGCTCGTCGATCGAGCGGACCAGGGCGTCGAGGTCCGCCGCGGCCGGGAGGCCGGCACCTGCGTACTGGTCGGAGACGAACAGCACATCGTCGCCCGCGAAGCGGGCGAGATCCACCCCCACCATCACCGTCGACGTCCGGTACGTGGCGTCCGTGCCCGACGTGTTGACCACCCGGGCCTGCGCGACTTCGCGCTCGATCGTGACGTTCACCTGACACCCCTCGCGCGCCACGCGAGCGACGAGCTCGGTGCCGATCGCGGTGAGCCGCTCCAGCGGCGCGTCGGCCGCCGGCGTCGAGAACGTGACAACTTCGGGGAGCGGGGCGGCAGTGGGAAACGCCAGGGGAACGAGTTCGCCCAGGGCGGCGGACGCCACCGCGCGCGCCACGAGGTCGTCCGCGTCGTCGGCCGTCGTGCCGGCGACGCCCATCCGGCCGTCCACCAGGACCCGCAGGTTGAGCCCGGTCTCCTCGGTGGCGGCGCACGTCTTGAGGCGTCCCGATTCGAACGTCACCGAGGTGCGCTCGGCGCGGCGCCAGAGCGCGTCGCCCGTCGCGGCACGGGCGCGGACCCGCGCGATCGCCCGTTCGATCACGCGGAGACGTCGCCGCCGATCAGCGCCTGCTCGATCCGTACGTGCGGCGCGCCTTCCGTCACAGGCAGGGGGAACTGCCCTCCCTTGCCGCAGCCGCCCCCCATCTGGTTCCAGCGGAAATCCCCCGCGAGCCGCTCGATCCGGTCGAGCGTCTGAAACAGGCTCCCCGCCAGCACGACGTCCTTCACCAGCTCGGCCACGGCCCCGTCGCGGATCATGTGACCGTAGGCGGCGGTGAACGAGAAGTTCTCGAGCAGCGTCTGGCCGCCGAACGCCGAGCAGGCGTACACGCCGAGCTTGATGTCGCGGATCAGGTCGTCGAAGGTGCCTGCCCCGTTCGCGATGTAGGTGTTGGTCATGCGGACGATCGGGGCGTGGCGGAACGAGATCGCCCGCGCGTTGCCGGTGGGGCGCTCGCCCAGCGTCGCGGCCGTCTCGCGCGAATGGAGTCGCCCCACGAGGATGCCTTCGCGGATGAGCGGCGTGTCCTGCGTGGGCGTCCCCTCGTCGTCGTAGGGGAGCGTGCCGCGCAACCCCGGCGCGGCGCCGTTGTCGCCCACGTTGAGCACCGGGCGGCCGAAACGGCGCCCCAGCGTCATCATCTCGCGCGCCTGCGGGTTCTCGTAGACGAAATCCGCTTCGGAGAGGTGCCCGAAGGCTTCGTGGATGAAGACGCCCGCCAGCTCGTTGTCGAGGACGACCGGATAGGCCCCGCCCTTGACGGTTGGCGCATCGAGCAGCGCGGCAGCCCGCCGGGCGGCTTCGCCGAAGCCGGCCGCCTGCTGCTGCGCGCCGCGCCACCCCCGCCGCAGCCCGATCGACTCGAGCCCCTTCTCGATGGTGCCGTTGCGGCGCGCGATGGCGGTGCCCGACAGGGTGATTTCCGGACGGAGCTCGTGCAGCGACGTCCCGTCGGAATTCGCGAACCAGTACTCGGTCACCTCGTCCCGGTAGATCGCCTGCGTATCCACGACGCCCGGGACGGCCAGCATCTCGCCGTTGTAGCCCTCGAGCAGGCGCTTCTTTTCGGCGAGTGAGACGCCGCGCACGTCACCGTCCAGGTCGAGCAGCGCCTCGGCCGTGACCGGGGCCACCGGCGCGAGCCGGATCGGCCGCTCGAGCCGGACCGCCCGGGACAGCTCGGTGGCGCGCCGGACCATCGCCGGCAGCTCGTCGAGGGACGTAAAGGCGGCGATGCCCCACCCACAGCCGTCGTGCAGCGCGCGCACGAACCCGCCCCGGTCTTCACCGGCGGTGGCGGATTCCAGGCGCGCGCCCCGGAAGCTCACGGCGGAGCTCCAGGTGTGTTCGACGCGGATTTCCGTGTAGTCGGCGCTGGAGGTCTCGAGCGCCGCGGCGAGGCGGTCCTTCACTCCCCGAGGGTCCGGAGCTTCTCGGCGTAGTCGGGCCGCACCACGAGCTCCCCGTCCACGATGATCTCGCGATCCCAGGGCAGGATGATGAAGCTCTCGGTTTCCAGCGCGGCGAAATCGGGGGCGTAGGGGCCGGTGCGGAAGCTGACGGCGGTCTTCACGGCGGCGGGCTTCAGCTCGCGCACCGCGGCCAGCGCCAGCTTCATCGTGTCGCCCGAGTCGCAGGTTTCATCCACGATCAGCACGCGCTTCCCGGTGAGGAGCTTGGGGGGCCCCGCGATCACCACGGGTCGCGCGCCGCTTTCGGAGCGGCTGATCGCCATCGACGCGAAATCCCGCTGCAGGATGCTTGCCACCACGGCGCCGGGAATCACGCCCGCCTTCGCGATGCCGAGGACGAGGTCGGGATCGTAGGCGTGATACACCTTCAGCGCGAGGGCCCGGCACAGCTCGCCGAAGAACGGCCAATCGACCTGGAGCACGCCCATCGGCGGAAGCCGGCCGCTGCGCGCGCGGCGCGGCGTGGGCGCGGAAAACGGCGAGCCGGACGACATGCGCGGGAAGCTACATTGCCGAACGGAGCGGCCGCAAGCTATTTTCGCGACATGGGTTTCTGGCGCCGCTTGTTCGGCGGTTCGACCGACGATCTTCACCCCCAGCGGCTCGACTACCTCAACGAGGCGCTCGCCCTCGAGCGTCAGGGTGACTACGAAGCGGCGCTGACGTCGTACCGCCTCGCGCTGCGCGATCACCCCAACGACGCGCGCATTCTTCAGAACATGGCGATCGCCTTCACCAAGAC